>DASXTW010000123.1:0-5256 GCA_036505215.1 Actinomycetota bacterium
CAACGTCAATCGCGCGGATGGCTCCTGGCCCGGCTTGCGCGGTGGCCGATCCGGTGGAAGGAATGCTTCATCTCCCATGACACGCAATCTACCAACCTCCCTCTGGGGAAAAACACATGTCGGTGAACCGCTGGTACATGGTTGTGGTCAGGATGTGAGAATGCGGGTCATATCTTCGCAGATATACGCTGGAAGGGAAGAGGCGATCACATGAGCACGCGCTTCTACACGCTGCCGGTGGAACAGACGCAATGGCGGGTTGGTGAAGAATCGACCACCATCTTCAACTGGGAGTACGACGAGACCCGGGACCGGCTCCTGTCCCTGTACGAGAAGGGAAAGGAGAAGCAGTGGAACACCAACACTCGCTTGGATTGGTCGATCGAGGTCGATCCGCGATCGGCCGGCAACTTCCCCGATTACTACGTGCCGATCTACGGCTCGGACATGTGGGAACGCATGGACGAGAAAGCCAAGGCCAACTTCCGCCAGCACATGGCGGCGTGGATGAACTCGCAGTTCCTCCATGGTGAGCAGGGCGCTCTGATCTGTGCAGCGAAGATCGTCCAGACGGTCCCCCACGTCGACTCGAAGTTCTACGCGGCAACCCAGGTCATGGACGAAGCCCGCCACATGGAGACCTACTCGAGATACCTTCGGGAGAAGATCGAGATGGCCTACCCGATCAACAAGCACCTCCGGTCGCTGCTGAACGACGTCGTGAGCGATTCCCGGTGGGACATGACCAACCTCGGCATGCAGGTGCTGATCGAAGGTCTGGCCCTGGCCGCGTTCTCCATGATCCGCGACTACTCCGAGGAGCCCCTGGCCAAGGCCCTCAACACCTACGTCATGCAGGACGAGGCTCGGCACGTCGCCTTCGGGCGGCTGGCCCTCCGCGAGTTCTATCCGCAGCTCACCGAGGCCGAACGGGCGGAGCGAGAGGAGTTCGTGGTCTACGCCTGCTACCTGATGCGAAACCGGTTCCTGGCCGAAGAGGTCTGGGAGAACGTGGGCCTGGACCGGGAGGAATGCATCAAGTACGTGGAGTCCTCCGAGATGATGCAGAACTTCCGCAAGATGCTGTTCTCGCGCATCGTTCCAACGATCAAGGATCTCGGGCTGTGGGGGCAGAAGGTGCGGGCGGCCTTCGAGGACATGGGCGTCATCGAGTTCCAGGACCTGAGCCCGGACGACCTCTCGGCAGCGGACGAGCAGATCGCCCAGGATCTGGATCGAAGTCGGGATGAGGCCAAGGGCGGGCGGGAGGCCACGGCCGCCCTGGCCGGCATCGATCCCACTCGGGCTACGGAGGTCCAGGCCGCCATCCAGGCCGGCGCCGAGGACTGAGCAAAGCACTTCGCGTCGGCTCGAATCGATTCTTCGAACGCTCATTCGATCTCGATCTCGTAGCTGTACCAGGCGGTCCGTTGAGCGCCGGTTCGGTCATACAGACGCTGAGCCTGCTCGTTGTCCACGGCCGTGAACCACTCGAGGTGGCGCATGCCACGGTCACGCGCCGCAGCCACGGCCGCTTCGATCAGGGCCAGCCCGATCCCCTCTCCGCGGTGCCCATCCGCCACGAACAGGTCGTTCATGAGCGCGGCTTCCGTGGCGTGTGTCGAGCTGAAGGTCCAGTAGAGGGTGGCGAATCCGACCAGCTCATCGCCCTTCCACGCACCGAGCAGCAGACCGTCTTCGCTCGGCGCCAGAAAACGACGGAAGAATGCCCTGTTCTGTTCCTCGTGGGGCTCGGTTCGGTAGAAGCGCTGGTATCCGGCGATCAGCGGAAGGACCGATTCGTAATCGGCTTCACCCAACGATTCGACCCGCACCGTCACGATCGCCCCCGCTGGCTCTTCGAATCGAACAACGACTTGCCGGCCACTTGACCTGCCGGACACTTCCCTGGAGAACGGTATCTACTCTAGAGGCACCTGATTCCCGGGATCCGCCCGCACCGCCTGCGCCACCCGCCCACCCCTCAATCCTCGTACAACTTGATGGACCTTCCCTTTTGAGGGCCCAGGTGGGCGGCCGAGACGCGAGGATGGCTGGAGGGGTGGGTAGGTGACGACGCGCGTTCTCCTCATCGACGATGACCCCAAGATCGTCGCCCTCCTTCGTCGGGGGCTGGCCTACGAGGGCTTCGAGGTCTACACGGCCACGGACGGCGAGGACGGCCGGGGCGCGGCTCGTTCCCACCGGCCTCACATCGTGCTCCTCGACATCGCCATGCCGGGCGGGGATGGGTTCGAGGTGTGCCGGCGTCTCCGCCTCGAGAGCGACGTCCCGATCATCATGCTCACGGCCCGTGATGAGGTTGCCGACAAGGTCTTGGCTCTCGACCTCGGCGCGGATGACTACGTCCCGAAACCCTTCGCATTCGACGAGCTCCTGGCCCGCATCCGGGCAGTCCTCCGGCGTCGCCGGGAAGGAGAGGAATCGATCGTCTACACCAACCTGGTCCTGCACCCCGGCACCCGTGAGGTTCGCCGTGGCGACCGAGAATTGGAGCTCACCGCGATCGAGTACGAACTGCTTCTTCTGTTTATGCGGCATCCACGGCAGGTGCTGACCCGGGAGCAGATCCTCTGGCAGGTGTGGGGTCACGATGAGCCACCCGACACGAACGTCCTCGACGTGCACATCGGACACCTCCGCCGCAAGCTCGAGACCGGAGACCAGCGGCGCCTGATCCAGACGATCCGTGGGATCGGGTACGCCCTGCGAGCCTGAGCCGTGTACATCAGGACCCGTCTGGCCCTTCTCTTCGCGTTGATCCTGGCCGTCGCCCTGGGCGTGCTCAGCGAAGGCGTCTATCACCTCACTCGGAACGACCTGCTCGAGGAGGTCCAGCGAGACGTACGGGAGCGGGCCGCGGGGCTGGCCGCGACCGTGCGACCCGAGCCGGGGTCGGAGGCTCTGCACCTCCCCGATCTGATGGCCTTCGGGGCGCCGGACGTCTTCCTCGAGGTCGTGGACGAGGGCGGTGAGGCCGTGGCCCGATCAGGAAATCTCGGCGCGCAGGACCTGCCCTTCCACGTGTCTGCCATTCGTCGGGGGGTGGTGGAGGAGGCACGGCTGGGCCGCGTTCCCCTGTTCTTGTTCGGCCGACCCGTCATCCAGGACTCGCAAACCAGAGGATATGTCCTGGTTGCGCGATCTCCACTGACGATCTACACGTCGCTGAGCCGCATGAGGTCCTTCCTGTTCCCGGGCAGCCTGATCGCCCTGGTCATCGCCGCCCTGGCCGGCTGGATCCTGACCTGGTGGGCCATGCGGCCTCTGGCACGGCTCGCGCTGGCCGCGGGAGGGATCGCCGCCACGCAGGATCACACGCGACGAGTAGGGTCGACGGGCCTCCGGAACGAGGTCGGGCGTCTCGCCACCGCCGTGGACACGATGCTGGCTGCCCTCGAGGACGCCCATCGGCACGTGACCGCGGTGAACGAGGGCCAACGCCGCTTTCTGGCCGAGGTCTCCCACGAGCTCCGGACGCCGCTCACGATCATGCTGTCCTCGCTCGATGTACTGGAGCGGACCGGCGACAGCGACCCCGGATTCCTGGCCGAGACGCTCCGCGACCTCCGCACGGAGACGGGGCGGATGGCTCGCATGGTGAATCAACTCCTGATGATGGCTCCCTCCAGCGATGAGCTTCCTCGAAGGCCCGTGCTCATCGCAGAGGTCGTGGTCGACGCCTGTCGACAGACCGCCGCGGCCGAAAACGGCGCAACCGTGTCGTGGGACGGCATTCATGCGCTCGATGACGCGGTGGTCGATGGCACGTCGGACAGACTGAAGCAGCTGTTCCTCATCCTGCTGGACAACGCGGTCAAGTACACCCCCGCCGGAGGCAGGATCGACGTGAGTGGCGCCGTCGATGGTCGCACGGTGACGGTTACGGTCGCCGACACCGGCATCGGCATCGCTCATGATGAGCTGCCTCAGGTGTTCGACCGTTTCTTCCGGTCGGAGAACGCTCGCTCCCGAGAAGGCTCGGGGTTGGGTCTGTCCATCGCGCGGCACATCTCTGAACAACATGGAGGCGAGCTCCAGGTCGAGAGCGAGCTCGGTCGGGGTAGCCGCTTCACGGTCACCCTGCCACGCCTGGCCTAGCCAGCACCGCACCGTGGCCTCGAAGCGCTCCGGTGAAGGCTTTGGGATCTCTTCAGGAGCATCCGCCCCGTTGCTTCAGGTTCACCAGCCAAGCTTGGCCGGAGGACCAGGGGGAAGATCGTGGCTTCGGTCTCGGCTCGGACCCTTCACGAAAGGCCGATGGAGACGACGCTCCGCGGCAGGATCAGCCATGCCGCGTGGTTCGCGGCCTCGCTCAGGGACGACGACACGCCGTCACTCTCTGAAGCCGATCTTCGCGTCCTGGCCTCTTCGATCCGAGTGGTTCGAATGCCGTCTGGGAGCAGACTCCTGTCCGCGGGACAAGCGGTCGACGTCCTCGCCATGGTCAGGAGCGGCGAGGTTGAGGTGTATTGGGGAACCGGGCCCCGCAGGTACGTGCTCGATTTCCTTCGGGCGGGCGATCTTCTCGGCGACGCCGCCTGCCTTTCGGGGAGGCGTTCCCCGGTCAGTGCGCGGGCCAAAGGAGACGTCGTCCTGATTCTGCTTCCCCGGGCAGCCCTTTCGTGGATCTTGCGAACCCAGCCGCCGCTGACCCACCGCCTGTTGCTGAGCCTGGCGGATCGGACGAGCCTGCTCCAGCACAGGCTGGTCGAGGTCCGCAGGAGAGACGTCCGCAGGCAACTCGTGGAGCTGATCCTCGAGCGGACCGGCGGGGGGAATGGATCCTTCCGGCTGGCGCAATCCACGCTCGCTCAGCTCGTGTTCGGCTCGCGCACCACGGTCAACCGCATCCTGAAGGAACTGGAGCGGAGCGGAGCCATCCGGGTGGGCTACCGCCAGATCGAGGTTCTCGACCCCGTGATCCTCCTCCGATACAGCCGAAACCATCGCTCGCCGGAATGAGTCCCGGAGGAAAAGAACGCGGGCCCGCGATGGGGCCCGCGTTCTGCGGCCTCGCCTTCGCAGCGAGGAGCTATCCCGCTTGGAACCACTCGTTCATGTTGAAGAACATGCCGAGGTTGGAGGGGATGTAGTCGGAGATGGGGCCGGCGATCTTGTCGGTCCGCCATGCCCCGACGTTGGGCAGGACGTACAGCGGCAGGGACAGGAAGTCCTGTGCTTCCAGGGCGTAGATCTGGTTGAACAGATCCAGGCGCTTGGCCGGGTCCAGCT
>DASXTW010000124.1:0-36771 GCA_036505215.1 Actinomycetota bacterium
CTGCCGAAAGGGGTTTACAACCCGAGGGCCTTCATCCCCCACGCGGCGTCGCTGCGTCAGGCTTTCGCCCATTGCGCAAGATTCCCCACTGCTGCCTCCCGTAGGAGTCTGGGCCGTGTCTCAGTCCCAGTGTGGCTGGCCACGCTCTCACGCCAGCTACCCGTCGTCGCCTTGGTGGGCCGTTACCCCGCCAACAAGCTGATAGGCCGCGGGCCCATCCCAGGCCGAAATTCTTTCCTCGTCAGGCCATGCGACCCAACGAGAATATCCGGCATTAGCCCCGGTTTCCCGGGGTTATTCCAGAGCCTGGGGCAGGTTGCCCACGTGTTACTCACCCGTTCGCCGCTCCGTACCAAGGAGGGTTACCCCTCCAAGGCCGATCGCTCGACTTGCATGTGTTAAGCACGCCGCCAGCGTTCGTCCTGAGCCAGGATCAAACTCTCCGTAGAGAATCCGAACCCGGCCGGATATAGATCCGTCCGGATCCATTTCATTTCGTACGATTCCGCGTCACTCGAACCCATCAGCGGACCCGAAGGCCGCTTCCGGCATCTCATGACGGGAGTGCACTGGCTTTTGGCACACTGTTCAGTTCTCAAGGTGCCAGCTCGGCATGAGGCTCGCCTTCCCGACCCGGTCTTTCCGCAACAAGAAGCCGCCGGCCTCTTCGTGCAGCCGACGGCGCCGACGAACCCGCCAAAAAATCGACCGGCTACGTCAGGCGCGCCTCCTTGCCGTGTTCCGTTGTCAGGAAGGAAACTCCCATGCAGAACCTTTTCCCGGGGGCTTCCCAGGAACCGTTGTTATGGTACGTCCCCCACCCCCAAGCGTCAAACCACCCGTCAGAGGACCAAAACCGCAAGTCAGCGGCCTATCGGTGTGCTACCGGGCGATCCGGACGAACTTTCGGGTCCCCACCTGTAGGACCTTTCCCGGCAGATCGGCCACCCCCACCTCCAGATCCGGGTCCGTCACCCGGTTCCCATCGATCCGGACCCCGCCCTGCTCGATCAACCGCCTCCCCTCGGAGTTCGACACCGCCAGCCCGATCTCCTTCAGCAGCCGCGGGAACCATACGTTCTCCTCGGCTGCGACCGAGGGAGGAAGTGGGACTTCAGGAAGGTCCTTCGGAATCTCGTGCTCCCTGTGGACCAGATCGAAGCGCCTTTCGGCATCGGCGCCGGCCCCGGAACCGTGATACAGATCCACGATCTCGCGGGCCATGCCGCGCTTTGCCAAGTCCGGCCGGAGTGACCCCGCAGCGAGCCCCTTCTCGATCTCCTCGATCTCGGAGGTCGCGACGGACGAGCAGAGCCGGAAGTACTGCACGATGAGCTCGTCCGGAATGCTCATGAGCTTGCCGAACATCTCGTCGGCATCCTCGGCGATGCCGACGTAGTTGCCGAGCGACTGGCCCATGATCCGGCTTCCATCCAGTCCGATCAGCAGCGGCATCGTGAACACCACCTGCGGCTCCTGCCCCCAGTCACGCTGGATGTCCCGACCCACCAGTAGGTTGAACCTCTGGTCGTTCCCCCCCAGCTCCACGTCCGACTCCACCGCAACCGAGTCCCGGGCCTGGAGCAAGGGATACAGGAACTCCATCATCGAGATGGGGCGTTGTTCGGCGAACCGCTTCGCGAAGTCATCGCGCTCGAGCATCCGGGCAACCGTGTAAGACGCGGTCAGTCGCAGGACCTCTTCCATGTCCAGCGGCGCCAACCACTCGGAGTTGTAGCGGACCTCCAGACGTTCGTCCGACAGGATCCGACCGAACTGGCCGAGCACCCGCTGTGCGTTGGCCTCGACCTCCTCCTTCGCCAGGCGGGGTCTGGTCTCGGATTTTCCGGAGGGGTCGCCCACGCGAGCGGTGAAGTCCCCCACGATGAGCACAGCGGTGTGGCCCAGATCCTGGAACTCCCGGAGCTTGCGTAACACCACCGCCCAGCCGAGCGTCACATCTCCTGCCGTGGGATCCAGGCCCAGCTTCACCCGGAGAGGCCGCCTCTGGGCGACCGACCGTTCCAGCTTGGCCAGGAGCTCTTCCCCGGGAATGACCTCGGCGGCGTTCCTGGAGAGGAACTCCAGCTGCTCGTTCGGGTCCATCCCACGGGCCATCGGCGCGGATGCTAACAGGTCCACTCCGGCGCCCTACGTGTCGATGAATCCATGAGAACGATGAGCGCCTTCCCCGCGCCGGATCACCGCGCCCGGAGCGGCCGCCGGCCTCGCCGCCGGCGGCCCTGGGCCGCGCTGTGCCTGCTCCTGGCCCTTCTCGTTGTCACCTCGGCTTGCTCCATCCCGCGGCCGCATCTGCTCCCCCGCAGCCTGACCCTGCCGCCACTCCCTCAGACCTCGATCATTTACGACGCCAACGGGCACTTCATCACCGCCTTGCATGCCGGGGAGGACCGGACGCTCATCGGCATAGACCGGATCCCGACGATCACCCGCGACGCCGTGATCGCCGCCGAGGACGAGCGCTTCTACCACCACCATGGCATCGACGTGAAGGCGATCGCCCGTGCCGCGGTGCGGAACGTCGCCACCGGCCGGGTCGTCGAGGGCGCCTCCACCATCACCGAGCAGCTCGTCAAGAACACAATCGGTACCGATGAGCGAACCTTCCGGCGCAAGGTTCGGGAGGCCGAGATGGCCTACGAGCTGGAGGACCGCCTGACCAAGGACCAGATCCTCGAGCTCTACCTGAACACCGTCTACTTCGGTCAGGGTGCCCACGGCATCCAGGCGGCGGCCAAGACCTACTTCTCCGTACCGGCAACCAAGCTCACACTGGGGCAGAGCGCGCTGCTGGCCGCGCTGATCCGCTCGCCTTCATCCTCCGACCCCGTCTATCACCCCGAGGTTGCCGTCGCCCGGCGTAACGTGGTCCTCGGCCGCATGCGGGATCTCCACATGATCGACGAGGCCACCTACGTCGAGGCCACCACCAAGGATCTCGGCCTCGATCTGTTCGAAGAGAAAGCGCGGTACCCCGCGCCGTACTTCGTCGATCACGTCAAGCGCTGGTTCCTGTCCAACGAGGAGTTCGGCGCGACCGCCCAGGAGCGGTACGACTTCCTGTTCAAGGGGGGCCTCCGCATCTACACCACCGTTGACCTCAGGCTCCAGCGCTATGCCGAGAAGGCCGTCCACAGCATCCTGTCCTACAAGAAGGACCCCTACGGAGCCATGACGGTCCTCGACCCGCGGACCGGAGCGATCAGGGCCATGGTCGGTGGGCGGGACTTCTTCTCCAAGAAGGACCGGATCGCTCAGGTCAACCTGGCCACGGGAGGCGCCACCGGGCGAGCCGCGGGCTCGGCGTTCAAGCCGTTCGCTCTGGTCGCCGCCCTGGATAAGGGCATCTCGCCTCAAGAGGTCTATGCGGCGCCTTCCCACATCAACATCCGTCTCCCCGCCGGATACCGGCCTCCCATCTGGCCCGTGGACAACTACGACGGCGAGGGCGGCGGCCGGATGACCCTGGAGCAGGCGACGATCAACTCGGTCAACACCGTGTACGCCCAGGTGATCATGCAGGTCGGTCCCCAGGCGGTCGTGGACGTGGCCCACCGGATGGGCATCACCCGCAGGCTTCGGGCCGTCCCATCTGCTGTCCTCGGGACGAACGAGGTCGACACGCTCCAGATGGCGTCCGCCTACGGCTCCCTTGCCACCATGGGGAAATGGACCGCTCCGATCGCCGTGGCGAAGATCACCGACAGCCAGGGACACCTCGTCTACGAGGCCGACCCGGAGCTCGAGCAGGTCCTGAACCCGGGTGTGGCCTGGACCGCCGATCAGATCCTTCAGAAGGTCGTCCAGACAGGAACCGGAACGCAAGCGACGATCGGAAGGCCGGTGGCCGGGAAGACCGGGACGGGCCAACGGTGGACCGATGCCTGGTTCGTCGGATTCATCCCGCAGCTCGTCGCGGCCGTCTGGGTCGGCTTCCCCAAGGGCCGAGTGTCCATGGTTTATCCCAAGGTAAGGATCCGGCACGTGTTGGGAGGCACCTGGCCTGCTGAGATCTGGCACACCTTCATGACCAACGCCACCCGAGGCATGCCCGTGGAGAAGTTCAGGAAGCCGTCCTTCGGCTACGTCTCTGTGGCAGTGGACGTCCGGCGGGGCTGCCTCCCCAACCACTGGACCCTGCCCGACGACATCGCCGTATTCACCTTCATTGCAGGCACCCAGCCCACCCGGTTCTGCACGTTGCCAAGCGGTCCTCAGATGGTCCGGATCCCTTCCGTGATCGGACTGAGCGAGGAGAAGGCGGTCGAGCGGCTGAAGAGCTACGGATTCATCCCGGTCGTTCAGAGGGTGGACTCGTTGAACCCGGAGGGCACGGTGCTCTCGGTGGATCCGGGCCAGGGGACCAGGGTGCTCCAAGGAGCAACGGTCACCCTCACGGTGGCCTCCGGGATCCCGCCGCCCCAGCCGAGCCCTTCCCCGTCCCCCTCGCCATCCCCGACACCGTCACCTTCCCCTTCCCCTTCCCCGTCGCCGTCGCCGTCGCCCTAGCTCAGGAGGTCGGCGGTTCACCCGGCGGGTTCGCTTCGTCGGGAACTTGGAGACGAAGGGGCTGCCGATCACGTAGAAACGCCAGGGCTTCTCCATTGCCACGGAGATGCCGATCCTCTGGCCGACGCCGAGCCCGATTTGCTCGATCGGGTCTCCGTGAGCCACGAAGAGATCTTTCCCCGACACCAGGTCCATCCCGTTGTCGGCACGGGTGACGCCGTAGGCCTGAGTCAGCCGGCCCGGGCCCGCGCATAGGATCCTCACGTTCGACACAACTCGTCGTCCCTGCATGATCTCGACGCCGTCCGTGGGCTCGACAGCCCTGAGGAGGACCGCGCTGCCTTCGCCGTCCCGGCCGGTCACGACGTTCATGCAGAAATGCATGCCGTAGGTGAAGTACACGTACAGGTGCCCCGGGGGGCCGAACATCACCGCGGTCCTGTCGGTCAGGCCGTGAAACGAGTGGCTGGCGGGGTCGCCCTCCTCGTACGCCTCGCATTCCACGATGCGCCCGGCAACCAACCCTTCGGGAAGCCTCCGAACCAGAAGGCGCCCGAGGAGATCCCTGGCGACCGCAGGCGACGGCCTCGAATAGAAGGAGCGCGGCAGGGGCCTGAGCAGGCGAGATCGCAGCGCGATCAGCGCCGGCCCTTCTTCAGGAACTTCCTGAGCTTGGTCAGCGGCCACGTGTTGATGACGTCGTCATTCGTCAGCCACCCGCGCTGAGCCGTTCCGACGCCGTATCGCATGAACGGGAGGTGGACCGTGGAGTGCGAGTCGGTGTCGACGGCGAACTTGACGCCGTGCCGCTTGGCCCACATCGCGTGCTCGTCGCGGAGGTCCAGTCGGTCGGGGTATGCGTTGATCTCGAGCGCCGTCCCGGTCCTCGCGGCCGCGGCGAACACCTCTTCCAGGTCGAACTCGATCGGCGGCCGTTGGCCGATCTTGCGGCCCGTGGGATGTCCGATGATGTTCACGAACGGGTTCTCGCAGGCTCGGACGATCCGCCGGGTCATCTCCTCCTTGGACTGGTTGAACTCGGTGTGCACGGAGGCCACCAGGATGTCGAACCCTTCGAGGAACTCCGGTCCCCAGTCGACGTTGCCTTCGGGGTCGATGTTCAGCTCGGAGCCGTGTAGCAAGGTCATCTTGCCCTGCTTGCCCAACTGCGTGACTCGCTTTCGTTGGGCCAGCATCTTCTCGTCCGTCATGCGCTGCATGTAGAGCATGGGGGCGTGGTCGGTGATCGCGTAAAACGCATACTTCCGTTCACGGGCGGTGGCGATCATCTGCTCCAGCGGGGCCAAGCCATCCGTCAGGTTCGTATGCGTGTGGAGGTCTCCTCTGATGTCCGTCAGCTCCACGAGCTTGGGGAGCTCGCCGTGCTGGGCCGCCTCGATCTCCCCGCGATCCTCCCGCAACGTGGGTGGGATCCACGGGAGGCCGAGCCGCTCGTAGACCTCCTCTTCCGTTTCGGCCACGATGAGCTCGCCGGTCTTGGCGTCGAACAGCCCGTATTCGGACAGCTTGAGGCCCTTGCGGACGGCGATCTCGCGCGTCCGGATGTTGTGGGCCTTGGACCCGGTGAAGTACTGAAGGGCCGCCCCCCAGCAGCCCGGGGGGATGACCCGCAGGTCGACCTGAAGGCCCTTGGTCGTGCGGATCGAGGTCTTGGTTTCCCCCTGGGCAACGACCCGGTCGACGTACGAGAGATGGGTGAAGGCCTCCATCATCGGACCGGGGTCGTCCGAAGCCACCAGGATGTCGATGTCTCCGATCGTCTCGGCCATCCGCCGGAGGCTCCCCGCGTAAGTGCACGTGGTGCAGCCCTTGACCGCAGCGAGCTCGGCCACGATCTCCTCGGCCAGGTCCATGGCCAGCCCAAGCTGGACCCGGTCCCCCGATTGCTGCATGAGCTCGATGCCCCGGAGGATGTTCTCCTCGGTCTTCTCCCCGAACCCTTTGAGCCCGTGGAGCCGGCCCTCGTGGATCGCGTCGGCCAGCTCCTCAACCGTGGAGATGTGGAGGTCCTTGTACAGGACCATCGCCTTCTTCGGTCCCAGGGTGGGGATGGAGATCATCTGGCGAACCCCGGCGGGGACCTGGGCGCGAAGCTCCTCGAGAGCGTTGATCACCCCCGCCCGGAAGTACTCCTGGATCTTCTCGGCGATCGACTTTCCCACATTGGGGATGGCCAGGATGCCCTTCTCGTCCAGCGTGGAGATGTCGGCGTGGTAGCCGCCCACCGATCGAGCCGCCTTGTCATAGGTCCGGACCCTGAAGGGATCGCCGCCCGAGATCGACAAGAGGTCCGCGTATTCCTGGAGCAGGGCTTCGACCTCGTCGTTCGTCCTGGGCATCTCGAGGCGATTCTAGCCAGCCCCGCTCGACTACTCTCCGGCACTCAAATCTCTTGGTCTATCTCGAGGTATTCGAAGGCAGGCTGTTAGAGGCTTCCTCGAGAAGCTTGCGGGCCAGGGGCTCGCCCCCGGATACATGGAGCAGCTTCACCGCAAGCTCGTACTTTCCCCAAGGGTAGTCAGCAGGAATACGTTCGGCGGCTTCCTCAGCAGTCGCAAGTGCCTTTTCATCGGACTCTTCCCAGTGCACGTCGACGAGGCCCAGGAGAGGGAGGAACGACTCCGGGGCTGCTGCCCGCTGTTCATTCAAAATCTTGGCTGCTTCCTCAAAACGTGACTGCGAGATGAGCGCTTGAGAAAGGAGGTATGAGAATTCCACATGGCCCGGATGTTCATTCAGTGCAGCAGCAATGGTTTCTTGAGCCAATTCGAACTGCCCAGCCCCGATGAGCACCTCCCCAAGAAGAGTCCACGCATCCAGTTGACCCGGTCGTAGTCGAGTGAATCTCTGTGCGAGTCGAACGGCTTGGCCTGCTCACCTGTTGCGACAAGCCGATTGACCCTCCAGGCCACGATTTTCGCTAGGCCCGGAAACCACATCACGGCTCTCCTGGCTCAGGGGTCTGAGGGCTCGGGTCGCTCACTTTGCATGCCACCGTGAGGCCGCTCCTGATTCCCAACCGATTGAAGGATCTGCAAAAGCTAGTCGTCCGCGAGCTGGTAGACGTTGCCGTCCGGGCCTCGGAAGTGCGTCCAGGACGAGCTCTTGAACGACTGGACCTCGGCGTCCAAGAACTCGACCCCGGCGGCCTCCATCTCCTTCCTGGCTGCGCGGACGTTGTCGACCTTGAACCCCACTACCGGTCCCGTGGTCATGAACCGGTGCTCCTCCTCGCCGGGGCCGAACACCTCGACGTGGATCCCGTTCTCGAAGGTGAGGATGGCAAAGTCCTTCTCCTTGTGCTGGATGTTCAGCCCCATGACCTCCTGAAGGAACCTGATCATTTCCTCGTACCGGTCTGTCCTGGTTCCGAGCCAGTTCAATCCCTTTGCCTTCGGCACCGTGCCCTCCTATTCAGGCCCGGTCCAGCAGCCACAGCAGCAGGGCCTTCTGCGTGTGCAGGCGGTTCTCGGCCTGATCCCAGACCACGGAATGGGGCCCATCAATGACGTCGTCCGTTATCTCCTGTCCCCGGTGCGCCGGCAGGCAGTGCATCACGATCGCGTCACTCGCGGCTCGTTCCAGAGCTGCCCCGTCGATGCGGTAGCTCTGGAAGACCAGCGTGCGTTCCGCGGCCTCGTCCTCCTGTCCCATCGAAGCCCACACGTCCGTGTAAAGGACGTCGGCGCCGGCGAAGGCCCCGTCCGGGTCGTTGGAAACCGCGGCCCCACCTCCGGTCTCCTCCCCGATCTCCTGCGCTCGTTGGACTATCTGCGGGATGGGCTCGAAGCCCGGCGGAGTGGCCACCCGCACCTGCATCCCGGACTTGGCCCCGCCCAGCAGGAGCGAGTGGGCCACGTTGTTGCCGTCTCCCACATACGCCAGGGTGAGCCCGGCCAGCCGTACCTTGTGCTCGTTCACGGTCAGGAGGTCGGCCAGGCACTGGCACGGGTGTTCGAAGTCCGACAGAGCGTTCACGATGGGGACCGTGGCGGTCCGGGCCAGGCTCTCCAGGCGCTCCTGTCCGAACGTTCGCAAAACGATCGCGTCGACGTAGCGAGACAATACGCGGCCGGTGTCCTCGATGGTCTCCCCCCGCCCGAGCTGGAGCTCCGCTGAGGACAGCGCCACCGGGTGAGCGCCCAGCTCGGCGATGCCGACCTCGAAGGACACCCTGGTCCGGGTGGACGGCTTCTCGAAGATCAGGGCGACGGACATCCCCGACAGCCGGCCGGCGTAATCGGACGGTGCGGCCTTCACCTTTGCCGAGAGGTCGAGCAGCTCGGCCAGCTGGCCGGGTGAGAGGTCATCGATGGAGAGGAAGTTCCGCGCCATGTTCGGCAGATGGTAAAGGGAAAGTGACGAGCACGATAGAGCCGGTCGATGCGACGGCTACCCGGAGCGGAACTCGGCCCCGAAGTCGCGCCTGAGCCGCGCCACGATCGCGGCCACCGCCTGCTCCGCCTCCTCGTCGGTGAGGGTCCGGTCGGGTGCGCGGAAGTCCACGGAGAAGGCCAGGTTCTTCTTCCCGGCCGGGAGAGGAGAACCCGTGAACACGTCGAACAGAACGACCGCATCGACGAGGTCTCCGCCCGCCTCTCGGAGGGCGTCGGCCACCGCGCCGGCGGGAACCTCCTCGTCCACCACGAACGCCAGGTCCCGCCGGACCGGCGGGAACCTCGGGATATCCCTGAGAGGTCGGGCCCGTCCCGCGTACGGGGCGAGGATCCCCACGTCCAACTCGAAGGCGCCCACCCGCCGCGGGAGGTCCAGGCCGGACGCGACCCCTGGATGGATCTCCCCCACCACCCCGGCCGGAAGGCCCGCCACCAGGACCATCGCGGATCGGGCCGGGTGGAAGGGACGTTGGGCCGGCTCGCCCACCGCCCACTCCGTGATGCCCAGACCCGCCATGAGGGCCCCCACGCCTCCCTTGGCGTCGAAGAAGTCGAGCTCGCGACGCTCCCAGTGAACCTCTTCGCCGGCCGGACCGGTGAGCGCGGCGGCGACGAATTCGCGCTCGTCGACGGGCGCCCCCTCCGGAGGGCCAGAGCGGAAGACGCGGCCGACTTCGAACAGCGCCGCTCCGCGGACCCCACGGTAGGCGTTCCTGGCCAGCGCCCTCAGCAGATTTGGAATCAGGCTGGTCCGGAGGTAGGGCTCGTCGGCCGAGGGCGGGTTCGCCAGCCTGACGGCCTCCTCGTGTCCCATCAGATCCAGGTCCGATGCGGAGGCGAACGACAGCGAGAGCGCCTCGCGGAACCCGGCTCTGACCATCACCTGCCGGATACGGCGGCGAAGCAGGTAGCCCGGAGCGAACCCTCCCGCCTCCATGATGCCGGGAACCGTCGAGCCGACCGCGTCGTACCCCTGGACCCGCACGACCTCCTCGATCAGATCGATCTCCCGCTCGAGGTCGGGGCGGAAACTGGGCACCTCCACCCGGATTTCCCCATCGGCCTTCTCCGCCTGCATGCCGAGCCGGCCCAGGGCGTCGGCGATGTCCGCGGCGGACACCTCGTAGCCCAGCACCAGGGAGGCGCGGGCCGGCCGCACGGACAGCCGTCGTCGTTCGGGAGCCGTCCCGACATCGATGGCTCCGGCCAGAACCGTGCCAGAGCCCCATTCCGCCATCAGCCGGGCGGCACGGTTGGCGGCCGGCTCCAGGATCTCCGGGTCACCGCCGCGCGAGAAGCGCGTAGAGGCCTCGGTCAGAAGGCCAAGGCGGCGGGAGGTTCGCATGATCCCCTTGGGCTCGAAATAAGCGCTCTCCAACAAGACATCTCGAGTAGAAGGAGACACCTCGCCGTCGGCGGAGCCCATCACCCCGGCTATCCCGACGGCCCGGCTCCGATCCGCGATCACCAGGTCGTCCTCCGACAGATCCCGCTCGACGTCGTCCAGGGTGACGAGCCGCTCTCCTGGTCGGGCTCGCCGCACGACGATGGCCCTCCCGTCCAGCAGCTCGAGGTCGAACGGGTGCATGGGCTGGCCCATCTCCAACATGGCGTAGTTCGTGGCGTCGACGATGTTCGAAACGGGGCGCATGCCCGAGGCCGTGAGCCGGGCCTGAACCCGGAGCGGCGAGGCGCCCACGGCCACCCCTCGAATCACACGGGCCAGGTAGCGAGGGCACTTGTCCGGGTCGAGGACCTCGACCGTGGCGGCGTCCCAGGCGTGATCCGATGCCTCGGTCACCGACGTGTCCGGCAGTCCGAGGGGGATGCCGGTAGCGGCGCTGACCTCCCGGGCTACGCCCACCATCGACAACAGATCGGGGCGGTTGGCCTCGATCTCCAAGTCGAGAACGGCGTCGTCCAGCCCGAAGGCGGCTTTGAAATCGGATCCGACGGGCACGTCATCGGCGAGGACCAGGATCCCGCTGTGGTCGGGAGAGATTCCGAGCTCGCGGGGTGAGCACAGCATGCCCTCCGACTCCACCCCGCGGATCATCCGAGCCGACAGAGGCTCCGGCAGCCCGGGGACCCGCGCCCCGGGGCCGGCCAGTGGGACGAGGTCGCCGGCCTTCATGTTCCGCACGCCGACCACCAGCTCCCGCTGGGTACCTCCAGCGTCGACCCGGGCGAGGCACAGCTTGTCCGAGTTTGGATGGTTCCGGACCTCCAGGACCCTGGCCACCACCACGCCGGCCATGCCCTCCCACGGCCGGACGATGGATTCGACGTGCAGGCCCTTCATGTCCAGGATCGGGACCAGTTCCTCCGCCGAAAGCTCGATCGGGCACAACTCGCGGAGCCACGACAGGACGACTCTCATGTCGAGGTCACCCCTGCCCGGCGAACTGCTCGAGGAATCGGACGTCGCTCTCCCACAGCAAGCGAATGTCGGGGATGCCGAAGCGGATCATGGCCAGCCGGTCGTGTCCCATCCCGAAGGCGAAACCCGTGTAGCGCTCGGAGTCGTAGCCCACGTTCTCCAGCACCACCGGGTGCACCATGCCCGCACCGGCCGACTCGATCCACCCGGTGTGGCCGCATGTTCGGCAGCCCTCACCGCCGCACACGAAGCAGGACACTTCGACCTGTGCTCCCGGTTCGACGAACGGGAAGAACGAAGGAGTCAGGCGAACCTCTCGCTCCGGTCCGAGGAGCGCGCGATAGAAGGTCTCCAGCGTGCCCTTGAGGTCGGCGAAGGTGATCCCCTCGTCCACCGCCAGCCCCTCCACCTGGTGAAAGACAGGCATGTTCTTGGCCGTGATCTCCTCGTTCCGGAAGACCCGGCCCGGCACCACCACGTAGACGGGCGGCTGCCCCGCCTCCATGGTCCGGATCTGCATCGGCGATGTGTGCGTTCGCAGAACCAGCTCGGGGTGCCCGGGCACGCCGAGGAAGGTGGTATCCATCATGGTGCGGGCGGGGTGGTCGGGAGCGATGTTGAGGGCGTCGAAGTTGTACCACTCGGTCTCCACCTCGGGGCCCTCCACCACCTGGTAACCCATCCGGGTGAAGATGTCGACCACCTCGTCCTGCACGATCGTCAGCGGGTGCAGGCTCCCCTGGCGAAGCCTGCGCCCGGGAAGGGTCACGTCGACGCGATCGCTCTCCAGGATGGTCCGGTCGCGGTCGACCTCCAGCTCGGCTCGGCGAGCGGCCATGGCCCCCCGAAGGGCTTCCCGGACCTCGTTCGTGCGCCGCCCCACCCGCTTGCGATCGTCCTCGGGCAGAGTTCCCAGCAATCGCTGGACTGCAGAGAACGGAGACTTCCGGCCAAGGACGGCCGTCTCGGCTACCTCCAATGCGTCCAGGTCGGATGCAGCGGCAAACAGCGAGCGCCCCCGCTCGAGCTCCCGCTCGAGCGTTGTGAGGGCCTCATCGGCATCTTTCGGCCCGGCCATGATGGATGGCTAGTCTAGTGGGCCGATCCTGCCCCACCTGGAGGCCGCGCGACAGTCAGCGCGCCCCAGCCTGGTCCGGGATGTCGACCACCTCCGGGCCCGGCTCCTGCTCGGTGCCCGTGGGCACGCTTCGAGCCGGGCGCCGCCTGGGGCGACGCACATTGCCCTTCCCTTCTGGAAGGTCGAGCTTCGTCACCGCGGCTTCATCCACGCTTGGTTCCCTTGGCATCGGTGCCGCGGGTGGCGGGGCTGGGGGCCGATCAATGTCAGGGAACTGCTCCAAGGGCTTGATCGTCGCGGCAACCGTGCCGGCCACCTCCTCCAGCGTGGCTCGGATCTCCGCCATCCGAGATTGGACCCCCCGGATCAGAGGCAACGCCTGCTGCCTCCACTCGTCCATCCGGGCGAGGTCGTCGTGCAGCTCCCGCTCTAAATGGCTGGCCTTGTGAAGATGGCGCTCGGACACGGCTTTGGCTCGCTCGATCATGCGAGCCGCGGTCTCCTGGGCCGAGGAGAGGATCGCGTTGAGCTCGTGCGAAAGCATGTTCGGAGTGGGACGGTCGGGATCGCGGGCGAATGCCTCGATCTGAGCACCGAGGTCCTTGATCTGGGCATCACGCGTCCTGAGTTCCGCCTCGACGCGCGCGAGCTCCCGTCGGAGCCCCAGGATCCGACCCTCCGCGGCCCGAAGCCGCGTTTCCGCGTCCTGGGCCAGGGCGTCCCGCTCCTGGAGCAGCTGGCGGATCCGACGGCGATACCCGAGGAGTCCCGCCCCGACATGCCTCAACTGTCCCACAGCGACACCCCGGCGTGATGTGAGAGAACGCTTGAGCCTAGTCCGTTTCGACCATGCCCAGATCCGCCATTCGCCGTAGAACGGGCGCCCTAAGGAATACCAGCCAGACCGCTCAGCCAGGACCGGGAGGCAAGGTCAGGATGAAGGCGATCCCGTCGCTCGTATCGGCACGCAGGGTCCCCCCGTGGGCTTCGGCCAGGCCCTTGGCCACATACAGACCGACCTTGCTCCCGGAGCCCGACCCGGGCATCCTCGGGTGGAACAGCCCGTCCCTGACCGTCGGTTCGAGCTCGGATCCGGCTCGTCGCACCACCACGGCCGGGGCGGGGTCATCGTTCGTCTCCACGTGCACCGGGCCCGTCTCCCCCCACCATTGGGCACTCTCGATCAGGGCAAGCAGCATCGACCGAAGGCGAGCCGGATCCACCAGAGCGATCGCGGCGGAGCCCGTGACCTCCAGTTCTATCTGGGACCACCTCCCGACCTCCTCCTGGATCCTCCTGGCGATCTCCTGCATGTCGGTCGGGACAGGAGCCAGGTCCAGGCTGCCGGCGTGCAGCCGGGCGGCATCCACGAGCTGGGCGATGACGGCCTCCATTCGGAAGGCGTCTCCGGCGACCCCCTCGATCATGGCCAGCCGCTGTTCGTCGTCCAGTCGCTGCCACTTCGACAGGAGGGTCGAGGTGAACCCTTTCATTGCGGTCAGAGGCGACCGGATGTCGTGCGCCGCCCCCGCCACGATGCGGGAGAGGATGTCCGTCCCCACGCCAGCTGCCGCCCGCTGCCGCGCCGCCTCGAACAGCACCAATGTGGCGGCCGCGGCGAGATTCAGCGACTCGGCGTTCCCGGAGATGGGAACCCGGACCGTGTGGTCGGCCAGCGCGAGAGCGGATGCCGACAGGCCATGGGCCTCGTTGCCGAACAGCACCGCGGTTGGCGTGCTCAGATTGGCTTCATACACGGACCTCGTCCCCTCGGCATCAGCCGCCAGGACGGCGAACCCCCGGTCGCGCAGCACCGACACCGCCTCATCCACCCCCACCTCTCTGGCGACCGGAAGGTGGAACAGCGAGCCTGCGGTGGCCCTCACGGTCTTCTGGTTGTACACGTCGACCGAGGAAGTGGTGAATACGACCCCGGCGGCGCCCGAGGCATCCGCAGAGCGGAGGATGGTGCCGGCGTTCCCCGGATCCCGCACCTCGACGAGGACAGGAAGCATTCCCTCGCCCGGCTCGATGACCTCTTGCAGCGGGACGTCGACAAACCCGGAGACGGCAACCACGCCCTGAGGCGTCACCGTCGACGTGAGGTGGGCCATGACCTCGGCCGAGACCAGCCGGACAGGGATCCCCGCCTGCTCGGCAGCCTTGACCACGCCCTCCAGCCGTTCCCCGGTCCCGGCGGTGGTGAAGACCTCCTGAACTCCGGCTCTGGAGGCGACGGCCTCGGAGACGCCCTGGGCCCCTTCCACCAGGAAGAGCCGGTCCTTCTCACGCATGGCTCGCTTCTTGAGCCGGACCGCCCGGGCCACGCCCTTGTTGTGGATGGAGGTGATCATTTCCCGCTGAGGGTACTGCGGGCCCCAGGCCGATCGCGTGAAGACTAGGCCCGGGCCTGTGCGCGGGCGCGGGTCCGCCTGGACGGTTTGGCCTGGGTTTCCAGGCCCTGCCTGGCGGCCTCGATGAGCTGGTCGAAGGCGGCTGGATCGTTGACCGCGAGGTCGGCCAGCACCTTCCGGTCCAGCTCGATGCCGGCCCCCTGCAGCCCATGGACGAAGGTCGAGTACGTCATGCCGCCCGCCCGAGCGGCCGCCCCGATGCGCGTGATCCATAACCTCCGAAACAGGCCCTTGCGGTCACGGCGATCGCGATAGGCGTACACGCCCGAGTGCATGAGCTGTTCCTTGGCCACCCGGTATCTGCGATGTCTCGATCCGCGATACCCCTTGACCTGCTCCAGGACCTCACGCCGCTTCTTCTTCGCGTGGACGCTGCGCTTCACCCGTGGCATCGATGCTCCTGAGGACTCACTCGCCGATGAGGCGGCGGACGCTCTTCGCCTCGGGCCCGACTTCGGCCATGCCGGAGACGCGCCGCCTGCGGCTCGAGGACTTCTTGGTCAGCATGTGGTTGCCCGAGGCCTTGCGGCGCATGACCTTGCCCGTCGAGGTCACCCGGAACCGCTTGGCCGCGCCGCGGTGTGTCTTCATCTTCGGCATGCTCCTACCTCAACCCTCTCCCTCTCGTTCGCTCATCGCCGTGGCTTGGGGAGCCTCTGCGACTTCCGACCTCACCGGCCTGGCCACGCGCTCCGGCCGCTTGATGGGCGAGAACAGCATGACCATGTTGCGCCCGTCGAGCTTCGGGAAAGACTCTACGGTAGCAAGTTCTCTGAGGTCTTCGGTGAGCCGGTCCAACAATCTCCGCCCCAGCTCCGTGTGCGCCATCTCCCGGCCCCGGAACATGATGGTGACCTTCACCTTCGCCCCGGCCTTGAGGAACCGCTCGATGTGCCCCTTCTTGGTCGCGTAGTCGTGGGGGTCGATCTTGGGGCGCATCTTCATCTCTTTGACTTCGACCCGCACCTGGCGCTTGCGAGCTTCCTTCTGCCGGACGTCCCGCTCGTACTTGAACTTGCCGTAATCCATGATCCGGCACACTGGCGGGCTGGCCATGGGAGCGACCTCGACGAGGTCGAGGTCCAGCTCCTGGGCACGCCTGAGGGCGTCCTGGATGGACACGATCCCGATCTGCGACCCATCGGGGCCAACCAACCGGACCTGTGGAGCCCGGATCCGGTCATTCACGCGTGCATCAATGGAGACCCGACATCACCTGCCTTCAGGAAAGGAATGAAGCGCTCGAGGCCCGGCGCTCAAGAGCGAGACTGGCTGAAACCCACGCTTCAAGGAGTATAGAAGGGGAGGGCAAGACGGCGAGAACGGGCCCTCGGGCCCGTTCTCACGTACTTCTCCCAACGGATTAGACGGGCTTGACGTTCGCAGCCTGCTTTCCCTTGGGACCTTCCACGATGTCGAACTCTACCTGCTGGCCCTCGGAGAGAGTCCGGTAGCCGTCACCGACGATCGCCGAGAAGTGAACGAACACGTCGTCCCCGTCGGGACGAGCTATGAAGCCGTAGCCCTTCTCGTTGCTGAACCACTTCACGGTACCTTGCGTCAACCTGTTACCTCCTTGCACTTCTCGGCGGACCGTCCCCGCCTGACGCGGCGCGAGCGTAGCATGAGGCTCTCAGCCCGGCAATGGGATTTGGCGATCCCCCGCGAATCGACAGAGGCGTCGAAACCGCCCCTACCACTCGGGCTGGAGCGGGCGGCCGTAGTCGTCCTGGAGCCTGAACGTGTCGTCCTCGGTCGTGTACCCGTAGGCGACCTCCAGGACCCTCCCGCGCCTCTCGCCCACGTTCCTGATCCGGTGAGGTTCCTCGGCCGAGACGACGAACTCGTCTCCGGGGTGGGCTTCGACGACCCGGTTCCCGATCTGGATCACCAGACCCGGATCCAGGACGATCCACATCTCGTCACGGAGCTGGTGGTAGTGCTCACTGGTCTCCTGGGCGGGCTCGATCGTGATGATCCGGACCGAAGAGGGCTGGTTCAGGGCGTAGGTGGTGACCTTCCCCCACGGCTTCTCCACGATCACGGCTCGGCCTCTTTCTTGTTCCTCCCCGAAGCCCCTCGCCTTCGGCGAGCCGCTTCGGCCAGGGGGACTGCAGCAGCCTGATCCGCTCCGCTTCGCTCCGCGGGGCTGCTGCCCCCCTGGACCCCCGCTTCAAGCTGATCGAGGACGCTCGCCATCTGCATGGCGGCCATGGCCGCGTCCCAGCCCTTGTTGCCGTGCTTGCCGCCGGCGCGGTCCAGAGCCTGCTCCAGCGTTTCCGTCGTCAGGACCCCGAACGCGACCGGCACCCCGGTTTCCAGCGACACCTGCTGGATGCCCCACGCCGCTTGGCTGGCCACGTGCTCGAAATGGGCGGTCTCCCCGCGGATGACGGCGCCGAGGCAGATCACGGCGTCGTACCGCCACGACTGCGCCACCCTCTTCGCCACGAGCGGCAGCTCGAATGCCCCCGGTACCCAGGCCACCAGCAGGTCGTCCTCGGAGATGCCGTGCGCACGGAAGCATGCAAGGGCTCCCTCCACCAGCTTGCCCACGACGACCTCGTTGAAGCTCGACGCGACGATGGCGAAGCGCCGGCCCAATGCGTCGAAAGCGCCCTTGATCTCGTTCACGGCGCACGTCCCTCCTGCTCTCCTCCGAAAGCGCTCGCCGGAGGCGACACATCCTCGTCGAGATTGTTCAGCAGGTGTCCGAGCTTCTCTCGCTTCGCTCTGAGGTACCGTAGATTCTCCGAGGTGGGCCGGGTCTCCAGAGGGACCCGCTCCACGATCGAGAGCCCGTAGCCTTCCAGCCCGGCCCGCTTCAGCGGATTGTTGGTCAACAACCGCATCGATCGGACCCCGAGGTCGTACAGGATCTGGGCCCCGATCCCGTACTCCCGTTGGTCGGCGGCGAACCCCAGCGCCTCGTTTGCCTCGACCGTGTCCTTCCCGGCCTCCTGAAGCTCGTAGGCTCGGAGCTTGTGGGTCAGGCCGATGGCCCGGCCCTCATGGCCCCGGATGTACAGGACCACCCCCCGCCCGTCGGCCCCGATCTTGGCCAGCGCATCTTCGAGCTGGGTCCCGCAGTCACATCGGAGAGAGTGGAACACGTCGCCGGTCAGACACTCGGAGTGCGCGCGCACCAGAATCCGCTCGCCGTCTCCCACCTCCCCCAGGATCATGGCGATGTGCACCCGCCCGTCGACCAGGCTCTCGTAGGCGTAGGTCTTGAAGCGCCCGTACGCGGTGGGGATGGTGGCCTCAGCTACCTTGCGGACGAGCTTCTCCCGCTGGCGACGGTACTTGATGAGGTCGGCGATAGAGATGATCTTGAGCCCGTGGAGCTTGGCCACCCGGCCGAGCTCGGGCAGTCGGGCCATGGTGCCGTCGGGGTGCATGATCTCGCAGATCACGCCGGACGGGATCAGACCGGCCAGCCGGGCCAGGTCCACGGAGGCTTCGGTGTGGCCGGCCCGCTTCAGGACCCCACCCTCCTGGGCTCGGAGAGGGAACACGTGCCCGGGCATCTGTATGTCTTCGGGCTGCGTTTCCTGGCTGCACACCGCCTGGATCGTGGCGGCCCGGTCGTGCGCGCTCGTCCCCGTGGTCGTGCTTCCCCTGGCATCGATGGATACGGCGAAGGCGGTCTCGTGCGAGCTCTGTTTCGAGGCCACCATGAGCGGGATCCGGAGCTCATCCAGGCGCTGTCCTTCGCACGGCATGCAGATGATGCCGCGCCCGTGCGTAGCCATGAAGTTGATGGCCTCGGGAGTGACTTTCTCCGCGGCCATGACGAAGTCGCCCTCGTTCTCCCTGTCGGCATCATCGACGACGACGATGACCCTGCCCTCCCGGATCTCCTCCACGGCTTCCTCGACCGTGGCGAAGCCGTCGAAGCCAGCCTGGGATTCGGAGCCGGCCTGTTGATCCATGGTCTCGATGCTCGCAGGAAGTCCAGTCGAGTCCGTCATCGGTTCTCCCTGAGGAGTCCTTCCACGTATTTGGCCACAACATCGACCTCCACGTTCACTCGATCGCCCGCCTCGGCCGACCCGAGATTGGTTGCCTCGAGCGTGTACGGGACGAGCGCCACCCCAAATCGGCCGTCGTGAACCTCGGTCACCGTGAGGCTGACCCCGTCGACCGCCACGGATCCCTTCTCGACCACGTACCGGGCCAGGCCGTCGGGAAGCTTCACGGTGATCACCTTGCCCGGCGCCGATTCCTCGATCGACTCGATCTCCCCGACCCCGTCCACGTGTCCCTGCACGAGATGCCCACCGAGCCGCGTCACCAGGGTGACGGGCCGCTCCAGGTTCACGGGATCCCCGGGGACGAGGGATCCCAAGGCCGTTCGGGCCAGCGTCTCCGGCGACACGTCGAAGGCGAGCACGATCCTGCCTCCGTCCGTGCTGCGCTCCACCACGGTCAGACAGACGCCGTTCACCGCCACCGAGGCGCCGGGATCCGAGTCCTCCGCCACCTTGGTGGCCATCAGCTCGAGCCGGCCGCCGGCCGATCTGACGAACCCTCGCTCCTCAATGATCCCGGTGAACATCTGCCACCACCTTCACGTCATCCCCGATGCGCGTAACGGCGCGGATCTGGACCAGTAGGACATCTGCTATCGAGGCGATCCCTTCGCCACCAAGGACCCCCGGAGCGTCTCGCCCGCCGATCAGCTTCGGGGCAAGGTAGAGGACGAGACGGTCTACCACGCCTTCCTCGACCGCGGCCCAGGCCACCGTGGGGCCGCCCTCGATGAGCACGTCCTGGACGTCCCGTTTGCCCAGGTCCGCGATGAGCGCCTGCAAGGGCACTCGCCCGGGGGCCCCCGGCTCGTCGATGACCAGAACCTCCGCGCCCGTCTCTTCCCAGGCCGCCCTGGCCTCCGATGGGCATGCCGGT
This sequence comes from Actinomycetota bacterium, assembly GCA_036505215.1. GTDB lineage: Bacteria > Actinomycetota > UBA4738 > UBA4738 > UBA4738 > DASXTW01. Next base: position 19,732 of record DASXTW010000124.1, read on the forward strand.
GTCGTCGCCACCAGCGTAGGAGCCGACCGGTCGAACACAGCCCCGGCTGAAGACGTCTTTCCGGTGGCGTCGAGCAGGACGCGCAGGGGCGGCCGGCCCCGAAACCCCGGCAGCCGCACGGTGAGGGAAGGGTCGTCCACACCCGCTGTCCCGGCGCCAATGACGATCGCCCCGGACGCTGCTCGCAGGCGGTGAACGTCAAGCCGCGCGGCTTCGCCCGTTATCCAGCGGGAGGACCCGTCCCGCGCCGCGACCCTTCCGTCGAGCGAAGCGGCCATCTTCAACGTGACAAGTGGCAGACCGGTTCGGACGTGCTTGGTGAAACCGCCGATGAGCGCCAGGCCCTCCTCCGCCAGCACGCCCTCCGTCACCTCGAGACCGGCCCTGCGGAGGAGGTCGAACCCTCGCCCATCGACTGCGGGGTTCGGGTCACGCACGGCGGCGACGACTTCGGTGACGCCGGAATCGACCACGGCCGGAGCGCACGGGGGGGTCCGGCCGTGATGAGTGCACGGCTCGAGCGTGACGTACAGGGTGGCTCCGCGCGCCAGTTCCCCGGCCGCCCTGAGCGCGCCCACCTCCGCGTGTGGCGTCCCCGGCCCCTCGTGCCAGCCTTCCCCCACTACCCGGCCGTCGTTCACGACCACGGCCCCGACCAGTGGGTTGGGGGCGGCCAGCCCGAGGCCATTCAGCGCGAGGTCGAGCGCTCGGCGCATGAACGGGACGTGCCTGTTGGAGGAGTCCCCCTGAGGTCCCTCGGTCTCCCTCACTGCCTCGGTCACACCCTTCCAGGGACGGGAACAGTCGAGAGACGTGGAGAGGAGAGCGACGCGGCGCCCGATCCGGGCGTCGGCGGCCAGAGCGCGTCCTCTCCCATCCCGACTTTCACGGTCGGTCACGGAATCTCACCGTGTCCACCCCCGGCTGGCTGCCGGAGGGTCGCGGACTCTACCGCCGGTGGGGAATCTCACCCCGCCCCGAAGACGAGCTGTTCAGTTTCGAGATGAAGTATACCGCCGGGTAGGAACCGCCAGCCTGCCGAGGCCGGCCGTCAGGCCGTCTCGGCGCGGCGGTCGACGGCGAAGGACGATCCCGTCTGGGTCTTGGCGAACTGTTTCATCTCCGTAGCCACCGCTACGGCCTCGCCGTAATGGCTGAACCGGCGGTTCTCCGTGGTCGCCACGCCTACCGAGAGCGTGAGCAACGGGAAGCTCTTCAGATTGCCCTGGCGGTCCCTGACCTCGATGTTTCCCCGCTGCGCGTCGGCCGCGTCATACAGCGACCGGGCCTGCTCGTCGAACCGCTCGCAAAGAGTCTTGGCCAACAGCTCGGCCTGCTCCGGGTCCACGAGGATGACGAAGTCGTCGCCACCGACGTGGCCGACGAAACCCGCCGGCCCGGCGACTTCGTGGACGGTCTCGGTGACCAGCCGGGCCAATGATTGGATGGCCCTGTCACCGCGGACGAAGCCATAGTTGTCGTTGTAGGCCTTGAAGTGGTCGAGGTCCGCGTACAGCAGGGCAAAAGGCTGCTCCTCGGTCACCCGCCGGCGGATCTCTTCTTGAACCCGGATGTTCCCGGGCAAACCGGTCAGCGGGGACAGGGCCCGCATCTCCCGGGCCCGCCTGAGCGTTCCCTTGACTCGCGCTAGAAGCTCGACGGGGTCGAAGGGCTTGATGATGTAATCGTCGGCGCCCGAAGACAGCCCCAGGACCTTGTCCGACGAGAGCGCCTTCGCGGTCAGCATGATGATGCTCGACGACGACGTCCTCGGATCGCGCCGCAGACGCTGGGCCACCTCGAATCCATCGAGCTTCGGCATCATGACGTCCAACAGGACCAGGTCCGGACGGAGCTCGACGGCCTTCTCCAAGCCTTCCTCCCCGTTGGAGGCGACCGTCACCTCATAGCCGGCGGAGCGAAGGTTGACCTCGACGAACCTCGCCACGTCCGGGTCGTCGTCCACCACCAACACGGTTTCGGCCATCAGCTCACCTCCCCGTGAGCGCAGCCAGCCGGCGCGCCGCTCCGGCTGGATCGGGGGCCTTGAAGATGGAAGAGGCCGCGGCCAGCACGGTCGCCCCGGCCGCCAGGCATCGAGGGCCCGATCGCTCGTTGATCCCGCCGTCCACTTCGATCTCCACGGAGAGCCCCTGGCGGTCGATCTCCTTGCGGACCGACTCGATCTTCGGCAGAGCCTCGTCCAAAAAAGCCTGCCCGGCCCAGCCCGGGTTCACGCTCATCACCAGGACCCGATCCAACATCTCGAGGTAGGCGAAGGTCTCCTCCACGGGCGTCTCCGGGTTCACTGCCAGCCCGGCCTTCAGCCCCAGGGATCCGGCCTCCTCGATGAGCTTTGCCGGGTCCTCGACCGCTTCGCGATGCACCGTGACGATGTCCGCCCCGGCGTCGGCGAAGTCCTTCAGGAGCTCCTGCGGCCGATCCACCATCAGGTGGCAATGGAGGGGCAGGCCGGTCACTTTGCGGACCGACTCCACCACGACAGGGCCCACCGAGAGGGGGGGCACGAAGTGCGCGTCCATCGCATCGATATGTATGAGTTCGACATGCGGCTCCACCAGCTTTATCTGCTCGGCGAGGTATCCGAAGTCTGCAGACAGGATGGACGCCGCGACCTTCTGATCGGTCACGAGGCGGATTCTATCCCGGCCGAATGTCACCCCCCAGGACCTTCGAGCCTCCTGAAGCCCGCATAGAACATCGCGTCGGTCCCGTGGCGGTGCGGCCACAGGCGGTGGTCGACGGCCGGCCCCTCAGGTCCGGGAATCTTCATGGGTTCGAAGTCCGGCCGCTTGGTCAGGAATGCCCGAACGGCGGCGTCGGTCTCGGCCCGGGGGAACGTGCACACCGAGTACACCAGGCGACCTCCGGGACGAACGAGCTCGGCTGTGGCCACCAGAATGGCCACCTGGAGCCGGGCCAGCCGGGCCAGGTCCTGCTTGGAAGGCCGCCACAGCAGCTCCGGACGGCGGCGGGCGGCCCCGAGCCCGGAGCAGGGCGCGTCCACGAGCGCGGCATCGAACCGGCCGCGGACGGCAGGGCGGCGGGCATCCTGGGCGAGGACCTTCACCTGGGCGGTGAGGCGCAGGGCTGTGCGCGCGACGAGCCGCGCTCGTACGAAGCGCGCGTCGGCCGATACCACCAGGCCGCTTGGCCTCACGAGGCATGCCAGGTGCGCGGCCTTGCCTCCCGGACCACCGCAGGGCTCGTAGACGTGCTCTCCCGGCATCACGTCGAGAGCAGCGGCGACGACGGCCGACGCCTCGTCCTGTACGGCGAACCAGCCTTCCTCGTAGCCGGGAAGGAGCGCGGGGGGCGTGCTTCCCACGTAGACGATGTCCGGGTGAAGAGGTCCTCTGCGCACCTCCATTCCGGTCTCTCGGATCGCGGCTTCCAGCCGTTCCGGCTGAGTCCGGCAGAGGTTCGTGCGAAGAGCCAGGTCGGCCGGTGTGGCCAGCGCCGCGGCGGCAACCTCCACCTCCTCCTCGGGCAGGACGCGACGGAGCTCACCAACCGCCCACGATGCCAGGCCGGTGCGGTCGGAGATCGCCTCATCGTCGTCTCCCTCGGAGGGTGTCGGCGATGCGCGGGTGATCGAACGAAGAACGGCGTTGACGAATCCTCGCCTTCGGGGTTCCGCGAGCTCGACCGTCTCCGAAACCGCGGCGTGCGCGGGGATGCGGGTGAACAGAATCTGGTAGGCACCCAGTCGTAGCAGGGCCAGAGCGGCGGGGTCGATCTTGTTCATCGGCCGAGAGGACGCGTGGGCGATCGCTCCGTCTAGTCGGAGCAGCCGGCGAAGGGTCCCGTACGCGAGGTCCGCGGCGAGCTGGCGGTCTCGGGCCGACAGGCGCGAGCGCGAGAGCTCCCCGGCGAGCGCCAGGTTCGAGTACGCACGCTCCTCGGTGACCCGGCGGATCACTCGAAGCGCCACCGCCCGGGCACTCTGGGGCCCTGGGGTCGCCCGCCGACCGACGTCAGCCGAGCCGCTCACCGATCTCCGGACGATAGCCTCTGGCGAATTCCGCCCCGCTCATTCGCCGCCGCCCTTCCGGCTGCACCTCATCGAGCCGAAGGACGCCGTCGCCGGACAAGACGTAGAAGCCCTTCTCGGGGCCCCTGACGACCGCGCCCACGACCTCGCCGGGCCCCAGCGCTTCCGGAACCGGTTCGGTGTGGGGTCGTTCCGACGAGGTCGCACGCAAGATGTTGAGGCCCTTTCCCCGGAACGTGGTGGTGGCCCCCGGATCCGGTGCAAGCGCCCGCACCTGCCGCGCGATGGATTCCGCGGGCTGTGACCAGTCGAGGACGCGGTCCTCCAGCTTCAGCTTGGGCGCGTTGGTGGCCTTTGTTTCATCTTGCGGCTGTCCCACCAGCGAGCCCGCTTCCAGCCGGTCCAGGGTATCGACGAGGAGTCGGCCTCCGAGCGTGGCGAGCCGGGCGCCGAGTGATCCCGCATCGTCGTCCGGGGAGATGGCCTCCTCCGCCTGAACCAGGACCGGACCAGTGTCCGTCCCCTCGTCCATTCGGATCGTGGTGACCCCCGTAACGTCGAGGCCCTCGAGGATCGCTCGGTGGACTGGCGCGGCCCCTCGGAGCTGAGGAAGCAGGGAGAAATGGACGTTGATCGGAGCCGCCGAGGGAAGGTCGAGCACCGCCTTCGGCAGGATCTCGCCGTAGGCCACCACCGCCAACACGTCGGGTGCGGCCCCGGCCAGCGCCTCGAACCCACGGCCGGACTTCACCGTCTCCACCTCCTTCAGCGGGAGGCCAAGGGCCCGTGCAGCCTGGGCGACGGGAGTCGGGGCTGGGCGATTGCCCCGGCCCGCTGGGCGGGGTGCCCGGGTGAGCACGAGCGAGATCTCGTGCCACGAGGCCGCCAGGGTCTGCAGCGATGCAACGGACCAGGCCGCGTTGCCGAGGAAGACGACCCGCACGAAAGAATTGCCCTCTCTAGGTGCTCGATCGGCCGGAGCGGCCCTTCATCGCACCCAGCTCGTGCTCACGCAGCATGCCCATGGCCTTCCTGCGGTCTTCCTCCGACAGGCGGTCGAGGAAGAGCAGCCCGTTCAGGTGATCGGTCTCGTGCTGGAAGACCCGGGCCAGAAAGCCTTCTGCTCGAATGGTTGCGGGCTTCCCCTGCAGGTCGAGGCCGTCCACACGGACTCGTTCCGCCCGCCCCGTCGGATACCACAGACCGGGGATCGAGAGACAGCCCTCATCTTCCACGATCTCCCCCTCCAGCTCGGACAGGACGGGATTCGCCAGCGCCCCAGGACTGTTTCCCTTCTCGGCGTCGTAGACGAAGAACCGCAGCGACAAACCGATCTGAGGAGCGGCCAGACCCACGCCCGGCGCGTTGTACATGGTCTCCAGCATGTCCTCGTAGAGACGATGCATCAGCTCGTCGAAGGTCTCGACGTCGCGGCTGGGCTCCCGTAGGACGGGGTCGCCCAGGATGCGAATGGGCAGGACGCTCACATCAGCTCTCTTTCCTCCCGATGAAGCCAGTGCTCCTGCACTGGCTTCATCGCCAGGGGGAATGAAGCAGCCTGGTCCGCTCCGCTTCGCTTCGCGGGGCTGCTTCCCCCCTGGACCCCCTGGTCATAGTTGCGGTTCGGCCTCCACCCGGGTCACGGTCCCCTGGCCCGCCAGGCGAAAGATTCCCTGCCTGAATCGGGCGAGGTCGCTGGGTGGAACGGCCACTAAGCATAGCGTTCCCCCCTCGACGGCCGTGGCGAGGACGCTGGCTGCGCCTGCTGCGGCCAGGGCCTCCTCGACGGCCCGGGAGCCGGCGATCCGGAAGACAGCGTGTCCCGGGACGAAGCCCGCTTCGGCCCTGGCCTTCGCCTGCGCGACGAGGAAGGGCACTGGTTCCCACCTGATCAATGCCTGGATGGCCGGGTGAGCAGGGCGGCGGGTGTGCAGGAGAACCCTCCCTCCTTCGGAGCGAGGTCCCGCCCACGCTGCCGCCTCCATCCATGTGGCAAGCGCCTGCTCGCCCGAATGCACCCCGGCACGGGCCAGCGCGCGGTCGGCGTCGAGGATCGCAACAAGGTCCAGCCTCAGGGGGCCCACGTCTTTCACTGCGGCCGCCGTGCCCACGATCACTCCCGGCCCCGGAGGAAACGGCTGCCGGTCGATGGACGCCTCCAGGCGGACAGGGATCGGGGCCGCCCGCGCGGCCCACTCGGCCACTCGCTCGGTGCCTCCGCGCTCCACGCCGAACGAGTCACTGCCGCAGTTGGCACACGCCCCATTCGAACCGCACACGCGACAGGCGGGCTTCCCTCGTTCGACGACGATCGGGCCTCGGCACACCGCGCACGCCGCCGGTTCGCCGCACGAGCGGCACACCCTCGCGACTCCATACCCGCGCCGTGACACGATCAGGGCAGCCCGCCGCGCCCGCTTGAGAAGGGCGGTCAGCCGGGGAGAGCGATCCTCTGCCTCGGGCGGCGCAGTCTCGACCAGGGGGGCGGCAACCCGTTCCATTCGTCTGTCGGGCCTGGCTACGCTCACGGTGCCGGCCTCGGCCTCCACGGCCGTCTCGACCGATGGTGCAAGCGAAGCCAGCACGCAGGCCGCTCCCTCCAGGCGGGTTCGGGCCATCGCCACCTCGCGGACGTGGTAGTAGGGCGAACGGTCCTCGCGATGGCCTGGATGGACCTCGCGGCTGATCCAGATGAGCCCCAGGTCGCCGAGCGGTGAGAAGACCGCCGGACGAGTTCCCACGATCACGTCGAACCGGCCGGTCAGGATCTGAAGCCACGTCCGGTACCGATGGCGCTGATCGCCTCCGAGAAAGGCCACGGCGTGATCCCCGAAAGCTTCCAGCACGGCCTGGGCGGTGGCCGGGAGCGGTTCGGCCTCCGGAACGAGGACGACGGCCTGTTTGTCCATGGCAAGGCAGGCACCAACAGCCTCAACGCACACCGACTGCTCTTCGTCCGGAAGCGGCCGCAGCCACGTGGTGATGCCTGGCTGGAGCAGCCCCTCTCCCCCGTATCGAGCAAGAACATCGGACATTGGGTTGCCGGCAGTGAGAGTCGCCGGCATGGGCCGCGCGTAGCCGCCGGGGGCCCCCCGCGATCGAGCCGCAGGCGAGCGAGCGGGTGTGGCGGCGTCTACAGCGGCCCCGTCGCCCTCGACCACCTCTTCGGACACAACTCGCGGCGGGTAGGAGCGCTCGATCACCGTGGCGAGCGGGGCGATGTAGCGCTCACTCATCCACCGGAAGAGCACGAGCCTCGTCTGGTCGAAGAACCGGACAGGTGAGTGGACCTTGCGCACGCTCAGCAGCCGACCTGATGGAACCTCCTCCGCCGGTCCAAGGACCCATCCCTTCAGGGTTCGGCCGTGGAACGGAACCGAGACGAGACTTCCGGTGCCGGCTTCCTGTTCATCCTTCAGCAGGTACGTGAATGGCCGGTCGACGGCGAGCCGGGGGACGGCCACGCAGATGTCGACGGGGCCCGACAGCAGATCGGAGCGGGACGAGCTACTCGAAGGCGCGGCGGAGGTCGTCGACCCGGTCGGTCTCTTCCCAGGAAAAGCCCTTGCGCCCGAAGTGTCCGTAGGCAGCAGTCTCCCGATAGATCGGGCGCCGGAGGTCGAGGTGATGGATGATCGCCGCCGGCCTGAAATCGAACAGCTCCCTCACCACTTCGACGAGGCGGACCGGATCCACCTGGTTGGTCCCGAACGTGTCGATGGAGAGCGACACGGGATGAGCCGTCCCGATGGCGTACGCCACCTGGAGTTGGACCCGGTCGGCCAATCCAGCAGCCACGATGTTCTTGGACACGTACCGAGCCATGTAGGCGGCGGAACGGTCGACCTTGGTGGGATCCTTGCCCGAGAAGCAGCCGCCGCCGTGCGGAGCCATGGCACCGTAGGAATCGACCATGATCTTTCGTCCCGTCAGGCCGGTGTCAGCCTTGGGTCCGCCGATCTCGAACCGGCCGGTCGGATTGACGAGGATCCGCACCCCTTCCGCGTCGAGGTCTATCTCCCTCAGGACCGGCTCGATCACCTCGGCCTCGATATCCGGCTTGAGCAGGGTCTCGATGTCGACCTCCTCACGATGCTGGGCGGAGATGATCACCGTGTGCACCCGGACCGGCCGGCCGTCGTCGTACTCGATGGTGACCTGGCTCTTGCCATCTGGCCGCAGATACGGAAGCACGCCGGCCCGCCTCACGTCGGCCAGACGCTTGGCCAGGCGGTGAGCGACGGCGATCGGCATGGGCATGAGCTCTTCGGTCTCCCGGCAGGCGTAGCCGATCATCATTCCCTGGTCGCCCGCACCCGTCTCGTCGAACGGGTCGACGGCGCCTTCCCTTCTCACCTCGAACGACTTGTTCACGCCTTGAGCGATATCCGATGACTGCGGCTGGATGGCCACGACCACCCCGCACGTCTCCCCGTCGATCCCATACTTGGCATCCGTGTAGCCGATCGAGGTGACGGTGTCGCGGACCACCTTGGGGATCTCCACGTAAGTGCTCGTGGTGATCTCACCGGCCACGATCACGACCCCGGTCGTCACCAGCGTCTCGCAGGCCACCCGGCCGAGGCGATCGTCCGCCAGGACGGCATCGAGGACCGCGTCCGAGATCTGATCGGCCAGCTTGTCGGGATGGCCCTCCGTGACCGATTCGGAGGTGAAGAGGTATCGGCGTCCCATGGTCCGGCGGATTATACGGGGTCTCTCCTGCCGGGGCCTACCGCTTCGCTGCTTGAGGCCCCGGACCCCTCCGCCGGGGCCTACCGCTTCGCTGCTTGAGGCCCCGGACCCCTGCGCCGAGGCCGCTCAACCGTTCCCTCGCTCAACCAGCTCCTCGGGTTCTCAGGAACTCGGCCAGTCGATCGCAGATCGCCCGGGCAAGCTCGGCTTTGGTCCAGTCCCGCAGGTCGACGTCGTCTGCCGTGGCGGCCAGGATGGCGGCCCGGTTCGCCTCCGAGCCGAATCCCGTTCCTGCTCGGCCCACTTCGTTGGCCACGAGCAAGTCGAGGTTTTTCTCGATGAGCTTGCGGCGCCCTTCCCTGACGACGTTGTCGGTCTCGGCGGCGAACCCGACCAGGACCTGGTTCTCCTTCTCCTTTCCCAGCGTGGCCAGGATGTCCACGGTCTGCTCCAGCTTGAGCTCCAGAGACCCGGCGTCCTTCTTGACCTTCCCCTGCGCGGCACGATCGGGCCGAAAGTCCGACACCGCAGCCGCCATCACCACGGCGTCGACGCTCTCATAGTGTTCGAACACAACCGCGGCCATCTCGGCAGAGGTCTCCACATGGAGCACCTCCACACGGGGAGGGTCGGGCAGCGCAACCGGCCCCGCCACCAAGGTCACGCGAGCACCCCGGCGCGCCGCTTCCGCCGCGACGGCGAAGCCCATCTTTCCGCTGGAGCGGTTGCCGATGAACCTGACGGCGTCGATCGGCTCGTGGGTGGGTCCGGCGGTCACCAGGATGCCCCGCCCTGCCAGATCCTGCCCGGCCGCAAGTGCCTCGACCAGCGCCGACACAATGGCCTCCGGTTCCGCCATCCGCCCCGGACCCTCGTCCCCGGCAGCCAAGGGACCGACACCGGGCGGGACGATCGTCGCTCCTCGCTCCGCCACCGTGGCCAGGTTGGCCTGGGTGGCAGGCTGCTCCCACATCCCCGAGTGCATAGCCGGGGCCAGGACGAGCGGGCAGGTCGCCTCGAGGAGCGTCGAGGTGAGCAGGTCGTCGGCCAAGCCGTGGGCCAGCCTGGCCAGGACGTTCGCCGTCGCCGGGGCCACCAACGCGGCGTCGGCCTCGCGGGCCAGGCGTACGTGAAGGACCGCCTCGGGCTGCTCGAACACGTCGGAGTGGACAGGGTGATGGGTGAGTGCCGCGAAGGTATCCGCGCCGATGAAACGCAGGGCCGCCGGCGTCATCACCACTGTCACGTCGGCGCCGGCCTGGGTGAGCAAGCGCACCAGATAGGCGGCCTTGTACGCGGCGATGCCGCCGGTCACGCCGAGGAGGATCCGCCGTCCCGACAGGACTCCGGCGTCGACACCGGTCATAGGGAAGACCTACTTGATGCCGGGAGCCTCGATCGGCTCGAAGTTGACCTTGCCCTGGGCGACCTCCTGGAGGGCGATGGCCAGCGGCTTCGAGCCCAACCCTTCGACAAGCGGCGGGACGAATTCGCCGCGCCCCTCTCCTAGCTGGCCGTAGTACGAGTTGATCTCCCGGGCCCGCTTTGCGGCCAGGATGACCAGCGTGTAGCGGGAGTCCACCTTGTCCAGGAGGTCGTCGATCTTCGGCTCAATCATCAGAAGTCTCTCCTCTTTAGAGCTGGAAGCCATCCGGTTCAGGTTTCGCTGGGGCCGGAGGCTGCATCGATTATAGCGGCGACTTCCGCCGCGGCCCTCTCGACCTCGTCGTTCACGACCACATGGTCGAACCACGACCGCTGGTTCATCTCCGATCTCGCCGCTCTCAAGCGGCGCTCAAGCTCGGGCTCGCTCTCGGTCCGCCGTGCCCGAAGCCTCCGTTCCAGCTCCCCGTCCGAAGGCGGCGCCAGGAAGATCAGCACGGCCTCGGGCATCCTCCGCCGGACCGCGGCAGCCCCCTGGACGTCGATCTCCAGGATGACGTGCCTTCCCGCAGTGAGCTCCTTCAGTACCGGCGCCAGAAGCGTCCCCGAGCGGTGCCCGTAGATCTCCGCCCACTCGAGGAATTCGTCCTTCTCGACGAGCTGGTCGAACAGCTCGGGTGAGATGAACTCGTAATCGCGGCCATCGACCTCACCGGGGCGAGGATCCCGTGTCGTGCAGGAGACGGAGAGCACCAGCTCGGGTCGCAGCTCGAGCAACCGGCGGACGACGGTCCCTTTCCCGACCCCGGAGGGACCGGAGATGACGAAGAGGCGCCCCCTGGAAACCCGGTACTACCTCTTGGAGAACTCGCCGAGCAGCGCGTCCTTCTGCTTGGCCCCGAGCCCGCGGATGCGGCGGCTGGCCGAGATGTCCAGGCGCTCCATGATCTTCCGGGCCCGGACCTTCCCCACCCCTGGCAGTGACTCCAGGACTGCGGAAACCTTCATCTTCCCCACGACGTCGTCGTTCTGCCTGCTCAGGACGTCGCGCAAACTCACCTTCTCGGACTTCAGCTGGCCTTTGAGCTCCGCCCGGCGCTTTCGAGCCTCCGCGGCCTTGGCCAGGGCCTCCTTACGCTGCTCCTCGGTCAGGGTGGGCAGGGGCATGGTCCCTCCTTCGTTCGTTCACGTCCATTGCACGGGCTTCCCCCCGTAAACGCCCGCGGATTATACGCACGCGGCCTGAGCAGGAGCAATCGCGGCTCATCGCTCGGCGTCGCCTCGCCGACGTGAACCTCTAGGTGAAGGTCAGAACGACCAGGCGAGAGGAGGATCCGTCGAAGTCAGGCGTTCCCGGAAACGTACCTCGAACCGGGCGAGTCGATGGGCGCCCCTTGCTCGCAGAGAGGACACCGATCTGCCTCCCAGGAAGATGCCTCCACACGAAGAACGGCCTTCAGCGGAAATTCGAGGGGGCCGGTGGAACGGTCGATCAGCGCTGCCACGCCGAGCGGTTCCGCTCCAGCATCCTGGACCAAGGCCAAGACCTCTCCGGCAGAACCACCCGTGGTGATGACGTCCTCGACGACGAGCGCGCGCTCGCCCGGATCGATCCAGAAGCCCCGTCGTAACCGCATCCGCCCGGCCTCTCGTTCGGAGAAGATCGAGCGCGCTCGCGCTTCAAGCGCAACCGCGAACCCCAGGGCGACGGCGCCCACAGCCGGGGCGACCACCACGTCGATCCGCGGATACCAGGAGGCAATCTCCCGAGCAAGGGACATGACGGCGTCGGGACGTTCCAGCACCCGGGCCTTCTGGACGTAGACGTCGGAATGACGGCCCGAGGTGAGGCGAAAGTGACCGCTCAGCATGGCGCCACTCCGCTCGAACAACTCCCGGGCCTCCCCGGGGGTCATCGAATCACTCCAATCCCACCTCACGAAGGACCCCTCGAGCGGCGCTGACGGGATCCTCGGCTTCGGTGACGGGCCGGCCGACCACGATGTAGTCGGCACCTCGCTCCAGGGCCTCCCCGGGGGTGAGCACCCGGACCTGGTCGTTGTGGCCATGCCCATGGGGACGAATCCCCGGCACCACCAGGATCGGCTGTGGGCCGAGCGCTTCGCGCACCGCCCCGACGTCCTCACCCGACACCACGACCCCAGCGGCTCCGGCGCTGACCGCCTCGTACGCCAGTGAGGTCGGCGAGGCAAGCTCCTCCCCCGAAAGGCTCGACAGGACGGTCACCGCGAGGACCGCGGGAGCCTCCAGACCAGCCTGGGCGGCTCCCTTGGCCGACGCCTGGACGGCGGCCGCGACCATCTCCATGCCCCCCAGTGCGTGGACCGTCAGCAAGCCGGGGCCGAGCCGCCCCACATTCTCTGCCGCGCCCCGCACCTGGGACGGTATGTCGTGCAGCTTGAGGTCCAGGAACACGGGGCAGTGCGCACGGATCCGGGTGACCACCTCGGGCCCCGCTGCCGTGAACAGTGTCAGGCCGACCTTCATGAACCCGACCAGGCCGGACAATCGCTTGGCCAAGACCTCCGCCTGGTCGGGGTCGGAGAGGTCAGCCGCTACGATAAGCGGGTTCCCGGACACGCCCTTCGACCTGCACCTTTCCCCTGAGATCAGCCGGGCTGGACAGCCCACTCGCGGCAAGGAACTCGCGGATGCCGTCGGCGATTCGGATGGTGGCCGCCGGATCGAAGAAGTTGGCCGTTCCCACCTGAACCGCCCACGCCCCGGCCAGCATGAACTCGACTGCGTCCTCGGCTCGGGTGATACCCCCGATCCCGATGATCGGCGTATCGGGGAGCGCCTGCGCCACCTGATACACGCAGCGCACTGCCACCGGGCGGATGGCAGGACCCGACAGGCCACCGGTGACGGCACCGAGCTTCGGGCGAAACGTGTGCACGTCGATGGCCATCCCAAGGAGGGTGTTGATCAGGGACAGTCCATGCGCTCCCGCCCGCACGCACGCCTCGGCCACGGCGACGATATTGGTCACGTCCGCGGTCAGCTTGGCGAAGATGGGCAGGCTTGTGAGCCGGGCCATGGCCCCGATGACCTCTGACGCGTCGGCGGGATGGCACGCGAACACCTGGTTCCGGCGCTCCACGTTCGGGCACGAGATGTTCGCCTCGATGGCCACCACACCCGGAAGCCCCCGGATCCGCATGGTGACCTGGGCGAACTCTTCCACGCTCCGTCCGGCCACCGACGCGATCACGGGTACCCCGGCGGCCGCGATGAACGGCGCGTCCTTACTCACGAATCCCTCCACCCCGGGGTTCTGGAGACCGATGGCGTTCAGCATCCCCGAGTCCGTCTCCGCCATCCGCGGCACAGGCAGCCCCTTGGTCGGGGCGAGTGTGATGCTCTTGGTGACGACCCCACCGACCTTCCGGAGGTCGATCAGTTCCGACATTTCCCTCCCTGCGTTGAACGTCCCCGATGCGGCGAGCACGGGCGTGGGGAAGGCAACCTCGCCCAGGTCGACACCCAGGGAGACCGTTCGAGAAGTGGCTTCGTCGGTGTCGAGCCCGCCCTCCGGCCCGGCGCCCCGCACCTGGCCGTTCTCGAACTGGGTTCCCGGTGCCCGTCGGGAATCTCCGCGCTCCGCTCCTCCAGGCACGCTCATCCTGGCCATGCCTCCACGGTCTCGGGCTCGCGAACGACCTCGGCTTCCTCGGCCGGCTTCGGCTGATCGCGTTGTCCCAGCCATCGATCCCACCAGATACGAGCTCCGTTGAACACCGGCCCCTCCATACAGGCGCGCACGTTCCACCACCCTCGTCCGTCGACCGCGATCACCGGAACCGCGCATGTCCAGCACACCCCCAGGCCGCAGGCCATCATCTCCTCGACGGCGACCTGGCACGGGATGCCCTGGGAGAGAGCGTATTCGGCCACGGCTCGGAGCATCGGGTTCGGGCCACACGCGTAGACCACCTCGGCTCCGATCCGTTGGATCACCTCGGGGAGCACATCGGTCACTCTCCCCTGCTGACCCATGCTCCCGTCCTCGGTGGTGAAAACAACGGTATTCGCCAGGCGCTTGCCCTCGATGGGCTTAAACACCCGTTCGTGATCGCGTGCTCCGAGGATCATGTCGACGACCTTGTTCCTGGCCCGAAGCTCTTCGGCCAGGAAGAACAGGGGGGCGGCTCCGTATCCCCCCGCGACCAGCAGGCAATTGGTCAGCTCGCGGGGATACGTGAACGATCTCCCGATCGGGCCGATCACGTCCAGGACATCATGGGGCCGCGCCTCGGCCAGCCAGGCCGTGCCCGGGCCAAGCACGTCGAACACGATCTCCAGCGTTCCGGCCCAGCCCCCCCGCCTGGATGCCTGATGGATGGAGAATGGGCGGCGCAGCAGGAAATTCCGGCTCTCGGGCACCCCGATCTGGACGAATTGCCCCGGCTTGGCCCGCTCCGCGATCTCTGGAGCCACCAGGGTGAGGGAGTGGTAGGCGCCGGCTCGGCGATTCGACAGCACCTCACACTGGCTTCTGATCATTCGGCTTCCTTCGTGTTGACCGCCACGAGCTGGTCCTCGGGCCCATCCACGTCCAGCACCAGGATCGATTTCGCGGCATGGTACTCCTGCAGCGGCCGAGGGAGCGCTCTGCCATGCCGGAGCGCCTCGATGCCCTGCACCGCCGCCAGGATGCCCGGGATCGTCGTGATGCAGGGCACGCCTCTGGCGGCGGCCGCCGTCCTGATGAAATACCCGTCGGTCCGCGGCCCTCGGCCGAATGGGGTGTTGATCACCAGGTCCACCTGTCCCGCAGCGATGAGGTCGGTGGCGTTGGGGCACCCTTCGGATCGCTTCAACACCGTGCTCACCGGCACGCCGGAACGAGCCAGGACGGCTGCCGTCCCCCGGGTGGCCAGGATCGTGAACCCGAGTTCGGCCAGGCGCCTGGTGGGAAGCAGGATGGATCGCTTGTCACGATTCGCCGCCGAGACGAACACGGTTCCCGACGTCGGAAGGGCCGCACCCGTCGCCTCCTGAGCTTTGGCCAGGGCCACGCCGAGCTCAGACGCGATCCCCATGACCTCTCCGGTGGAGCGCATCTCGGGCCCCAGGATCGTGTCGACCCCGGGAAACCGTTCGAAGGGAAGCACCGCCGCTTTCACGCCGACATGGGTGAGGTACCGGTACATGGGCAGCTCTGGAACGAGCCCCTCGTCCCGGAGTCGCGCCAGCGTCTCGCCCGCCATGATTCTCGCGGCCGCTTTGGCCAGCAGGACGCCCGTGGCCTTGGCGACGAAGGGGACCGTTCGGGAGGCGCGCGGATTCGCCTCGAGCACATGTGCAACATCGTCCCGCACGGCCAGCTGGACGTTCAGCATGCCCCGGACGCGCAGGCCCCGGGCGATCCGCGTCACCGTCTCCTCGATGGCGTCGAGTTCGCGTTCCGAGAGCGTGGGCGGCGGGATCACGCACGATGAGTCGCCCGAGTGGACGCCGGCCTCTTCGATGTGCTCCATGACTGCCCCGATCAGGACGTGCTCGGCGTCGGCCACGAGATCGACGTCCACCTCCACGGCGCCTTCGAGGAAGCGGTCCATGAACAGGGGGTGCTCCGGGCTGGCCGCGGTCGCCGACGCCACGAACCGATGCAGCTCGTCCTCGGAGTAGACGATCTCCATGGCCCGGCCACCAAGGACGTAGGAGGGACGGACCAGGAGCGGATACCCGATGGCGTCCGCCACCCGCTGGGCTTCGGTGGCCGACGCTGCGGCACCATGCGGCGGCGAGGGGATGCCGAGCCTGCGAAGAAGCGCGCCGAACTTTGCTCGGTCCTCGGCCACGTCCAGGTCGGCGGGATCGGTCCCGAGCACCCGGATCCCCTCCCGTTCGAGGTCCGCGGCCATGGCGAGGGGGGTCTGGCCACCGAGCTGCACGATGACACCGACGGGCCGCTCGGCCTCACAGATCGCCAGGACGTCTTCCAGCGTCAGAGGTTCGAAGTAGAGCCGATCGCTGGTGTCGTAATCCGTGGAGACGGTCTCGGGGTTCGAGTTGACCATCACGGTCTCGAACCCCGCATCCCGAAGGGCGAATGCGGCATGCACGCAGGCGTAATCGAATTCAATACCCTGGCCGATCCTGTTGGGCCCGGCCCCCAGGATCACGATCCGCGGACGGACGCCCGCCCGGACCTCGGACTCCTCTTCGTACGTCGAGTAGTAATAAGGAGTCCGGGCGGCGAACTCTCCCGCACACGTGTCCACGGTCTTGAAGACGGGAACGACGCCCAGCTCGCGGCGACGCGCCCGAACCTCCTCCTCACCGGAACCGGTGAGGAGGGCGATGCGTCCGTCGGAGATCCCCGCCCGTTTCGCCTCCCACAGCTCTTCGCCGGAGATCGTGGACAAGCCCCGACCACGGAGAGAGGTCGCGCGCTCGCCGACTAGGCCGAGCTGATCGACGAACCAGGGATCGATCCCACTCGCTGCCGCTACCTGCCCGACCGAGTGACCTTCGGCCAGCGCCTGCTCCACGAGTAACAGCCTGTTTTCGGTGGCTCGATACAACGCGCTCAGGTCCACGAGGTCAGTTCCCTGTGGCCCCAAGTCGAAGTCGCGCTCCAGCGCGCGGTACGCCTTCCCCAGGGCCTCGGCAAAGGTCCGGCCGATGGCCATCACCTCGCCGACCGACTTCATCTTGGTGGTGAGGGCCTGATCGGCCGCGGGGAACTTCTCGAAGGCCCACCGCGGCACCTTTACGGCCACGTAGTCCAGGGCGGGCTCGAACGCGGCCAGCGTCTGGCCGGTGATGTCGTTCGGGATCTCATCGAGTGTGAATCCCACCGCGAGCATGGCCGCGATCTTGGCGATCGGAAAGCCGGTCGCCTTCGAAGCAAGGGCGCTGGAGCGGGAGACCCTCGGATTCATTTCGATCAGCACCATTCGGCCATCGACGGGGTC
>DASXTW010000125.1:0-7490 GCA_036505215.1 Actinomycetota bacterium
GATCCCCATACCGCCATGGGCAGCACAGGAACCTCCGTAGCGAGTGTGAGCCTGGCCACCCCCGTCTTGCCCTCCATCGGCGTGTAGTCGGGGTTCCGGGTGATGGTCGCCTCCGGATACACCATCACGACTTCCCCCTCCCTTAGCGCCCGCTTCGCCTCCTCCACCGGGGCCATCGAGCCGCTGCCCCGCTCCACCTTGATCTGCCTGGTGCCCACCAGGAGCCGCCGGAGGAACCAGTTGCCGTAGAGCTCGCTCTTGGCCAGGAACCTTGGCCGCCGGCCCGCCTTGACCAGCATGTAGGCATGGGCGAGTGGGTCGAGGTAGGAGATGTGGTTGCACGCCACCAGGACCGGTCCCTCCGGCGGGATGTGCTCCAATCCCTCGAAGCGCCAGTTGAACCACAGGGCGAGGGGCGGGCGGAGCGTCCACTCGGCGAAGCGATACCAGGGCTCGGGTCTGCGCAAAGGCTCCTCCCGGAGGCGGGCTCGCCCATTCTAGAGCCGTGTGTATGCTGCCAACCATGCGGCTCCTCGCGGTGCCCGTGAAGTCGTTGGACCGGGCAAAGAGCAGGCTCTCCTCGGTCCTGTCGCCCGCCGAACGAGCTGCGCTCTCCCTGGTCATGTTCGAGGATGTCCTGGACGCCTGCCTGGCCCAGGGCGAGTGGAAGACATGGGTCGTGTCCCACGACGAGGCCGTCCTCGAGGTCGGCGCTCGGAGGGGGGCCAGGCCGCTCGTCGAAAAGGGGACGTCGCTCCTCGAGGCGGTCCGGCAAGCGGAAGACGAGATGGCCGCGCGCTCAGACACCTCGGACGAGCTGGCGGTGGTCCTAGCCGATCTGCCCCTGGTCACCGCGGAGGCCCTGGCATCGGCCCTGGCGCTTGGGGCCGGGGTGGTGGCTGCGCCAGCCGCTTCGGATGGCGGCACGAACCTGTTGCTTCGACGACCGCCATCGATCATCCCCGCCCGGTTCGGCCGCTCGTCGTTCGCCAAGCACCGCTGGGCCGCGCGGAGAGCACGAGTCCCCTTCGATGAAATTCGGCTGCCCGAGCTGGCCTTCGACCTCGATCGACCGGAGGACCTGGGACGGGTCCTGAACGAAGGGGGTAGTCGCCGCACCCGCTCGGCTTGCCTGGAGATGGGTGTGCCGGAGAGACTTCGGGTTCAGGCGATCAGCCTGTGATCTCGGAGTCGGAGGAACGCACCATGCCGCAGGGAACGGTCAAGGACTACGACGTCGAGAACAGGACCGGCTCGCTCCTGATGGACGACCGGACCGAAGTGGCCATCGACCAGTCGTCGGCCGAGGGCTCCGGACACATCAGATATCTCCGGATCGGTCAGCGGGTGGTGTTCGATCTGGCCGAGGAAGGAGGGCGAAAGGTCGCCCGCGGACTGAAGATCATCAGCTTCGCCTGAGGGTTCCCCTACCTTCCCGCCGATCTCCGTCGCCTGGCCACCGCCTGCTTGAACGGCTTCCCGGGGCGAAACGCCGGGACGTTGGTTGGCTTCACCGTCATGGGCTGGTCGGCCCAGATGTTCCGGGCCGTGCGCCGGGCCCTCGCCTGGCGATGGAACGTCCCGAACCCGGAGAGCACCACCTTCTCCCCTTGGATCACCTTGCGGCGCACTGTGTCGATGAACGCGTCGACCACCGCCGCCACCTCGTGCGCCGGCAGCCTGGTTCGCTCCGCGATCGTCTCCACCAGCTGGCTCTTGTTCATCTTCCCCTCCCCGCGCAGGCGATCGAGCGCTCCTGCTACTGGTAGACAACCAGGTCTGGCTGGGGCTGGAGGCTGAGGATCTCCCAGGGCGCTATCAGACCGACGTCTCGCGTGTAATAGAGCTTGATGCCCTGATGTGAGCCCCTGGGCCCCACGGCCAGGTCTTCGTAATTCGCGATCTTCGCCGTCCGCCCCCCCACTCCGTCGATGTCGAAGGTCAGGGCTATCTCCGGCGGGACGTGGAGCCTGTGGCGATCATTGATCATGAGCGGCGTGAACTGGTGGATGACCAGGAGTTTCTGGGGGAGATCGTGTCTGCGCACGATCGCGGCGAGATAGTCGATGACTTGATTGACCTCGGCGGCGGTCACCCGGCCGACCTGCCGACCCGGAATCTCGCCGGGCCCGACACGCCATTCGGGATCTAGGGCCAGGCCCACGTCAGGCTCCTCGAGGAACGACTCGTAGCGGGTCACATCGTCCGCGAACGACCGTCGCCCCGGCTGGATGTCGATGATCAAGAGTCCGCGGAGCGCGCGGGCTTGAGCCAGGTACGCCTCGATCCTGTCCTCCGAGAGCAGGTTGGTGTAGGAACCGTCCGGCCCGGGACGTCCCCGTGCCACCGTGGAGACCACCTCGAGCGCAGGAAGCACGGGGCGCGTTCCCTCGTAGGCTCGGGCCTGGTCCCGCAGGGCTTCGGCGGCGAAGGACGGCGGCCCAAGGCCCAGCCGGCCCAGCCGGTGGGTGAGTGGTGAGCCGTACAGGGCCACCACGAGGTGGCCGGGGAACAGCCGGCGGCCTCCACGGGGGAGCTCCGGCCGCCCCTTCGCCGCGGCCTCGCCTGTGAGTGCGGCCTTCCGTGCTCCGCCCTCGCCACCCAGAGCCCGGGCGACCATCCTGGCGGACAGTCCGACCATTCCGACCAGGCCGACAATGAGGAGAACGGTGCCCAATGGCGGCCAGCGACCCCCCACTGCTCTGTTCGGCCGCCTGCGATCCAGCGCTGGCGGCCGGCCGCCCTTCCCCGGCGGCCGGCCGCTCCAGTCACTTCCGTCCGGAGGGGCTCTCCCCGTCGCCGGGCCTCTCAGGCGCCTTCGAGCGATCAGGGCTTCGAGGTCGAGGTCCAGGTACCGGGCGTACTCGAGAAGGAATGGTTCGGCTGATGCGGGTGATCGGAAAACCAGGGCCGCCGCGTCGGCCTCGAATGCCGCCAGGTATCGGACGGGAAGCCTGGTTGCCTCGGACGACATCTGCAGCGTTTCTCCCCGCTCCCTCCTCGCGGCGTGGAGCGCCCGAGCCACGGCGGAGGACCCAGGCCGGAACGGAATGAGCCGTGCGTGGGCGTGTTCGGCCGGAGCGCCCTCCTCTGCCCGGGGCGCCACGCTCACTCCTGCGGTGCGGATTGTGCTTCGCACGGGTTTGTCCAGCGCCATCGTTCCCCCTGGGTGGTGTGGGTAACATCGCATATCGTTGGCCCGTGGGGTAACGGTAGCTCGGACCCTAATCCCCCGGCGTCCCTACGACAGGTTCTCCAGAAGGTCGGTGGCCTCGATCAGATCGAGCGTCGCGAAGCCTTCCGTGAAGGTCTCATAGACGGGGCGGAGCACTCGAGCGCCGTGCTCCACGTTGCCTCGATCGCGCCACAGACGGCACAGCCTGACGGCAGCTCGCAGCTGCGACATCCTGGCGCCCAGTCCTTTGGCGCCATCGAAGCCCCGCTCGAACCAGGGCTCGGCGCTTTCGCCGTTTGCCTCCGGGAGGGCCAGAAGAAGATCGCCCTTGAGCACGTAGAACTCCGGCAGGAGGGTCAGCCCCGATCCAGCGATCTCGATGGCTTCCTCGATCAAACTCAACCCGTCTGCTGGTCTCCCCGATCGCGCGTACGCTCCGGCTTGGACTGAGAGGATCAGCGGCCAGAACACGGGAGGCGTCTTGAGGCCCCGGTAGAGGTCCAGCCCCTGGCGGATCTGGGCCAAACCTTCCTCGATCTGTCCCATGGCTGTGTTCGCCGCACCGAGGAGGCATCTCCCGAGCGCTTTCCAGATCTGCAGATCATGTTCGTCTGCGACCTCCAGCACTCCCCTCGCGCGCCCTCGGACAAGGTCCGGCTCACGCCTCCACAGGTGAAGGAAGCCGCAATGGAATAGTGCATAGGCCAGCGTGAACGGGTGCTGCAGCTCGGTCGCCAGGTCGACGGCATGGTTCGCCCGTTCGAGGGCATGGTCGGGGTGGCCGAGCAACCACAAGACGAGCGCCGAGGTGGTGAAGCTCGCCACCCCAGGGTTGTTGCCGAGACGGAAGCGCCGGGACAGGTGGCCGTGCGACTCGAAAGAAGCAATGGCCTTGTCAAGGTGTTCCAGGCCGCCTCGGAGGTCGTTTCGCAGCGCAATACTGGAGCCCAACACAAGGTGCCCATCCACGCGAAGGCTCGGATCGTCCTGCACCTCGGCCAGTCGCAGGATCTCTCGTCCGACCTCTGCTCCCTTCTCGAACTCGGCCCGGTAGGTGTAGAAGCTGGCAAGACCGCGGAGTACTGGGAACAGCAAGGGGAGCTCTGGTTGCCCCTCCAACAGCTCGAGGGCGCGGGAATATGCTTCCTCGACTTCGGTCGTGTAGCCGTGGATCGCCATCAGCGCCCTAGCCAGACTGGTGCGGAGCATGACCTCCTGCATCGCCCGCTCTGGAGTGGAGGGGGTGGACGAGAGGACATTCAGCAGGTCGGTGGTGAGCTCGATGGTCGAGTGATACCAGCCTCGGGCGTCGTACAGAAGCCACAGGCTGTCGACGAGCTGATTGAGCCTGTCGAGTTCACCCTCCCCGACCCAGTAGCGCCAGGCGAGGCGCAGATTGTCGATGTCGGCGGCCATCTCGGCCAAGGCGAACTCGCGGCGCTGACCGGTGAGGTGCCCCCATTGCTGCCGAGCGAATTCCGCGTAATAGACGGCGTGCGCTCGTCGTACGGCTGCGGTGACCTCGGGCCGATCGTCGAGCCGTTCCGTCGCGTACTCCTTGATCGTCTCCAGCATCGCGAACCGAGGCTCTCCAACCTCCCCCTCCACCTGCCGTAGCAGGCTGTTATCTGCTAACGACGCCAGGCACTCCAGCGGGTCGGCGCCAGGGGTGGGAGAGCACACGGCCTCGATTGCGCCCAGGCTCGCTCCTCCCTGGAACACCGCCATCTGCTCGAACATCCGCCGCTCGTTTTCCTTGAGCAGCTCGTAGCTCCATTCGATCGCCCCACGCAGGGTCCGCTGTCGCGCGGGCGCATCCGGGATACGGGAGACCAGGAGAGGCGAACCGCGGCCGAGTCGCTCCACGATGGCTTGGGGAGGCAGGATCTTGACTCGGCTCGCCGCGAGCTCGATGGCAAGGGGAAGGCCGTCAAGCCGGACCGTGATCTCGACTACGGAGGACGCGTTGTCTCTTGTGAGCGAGAAGTCCGGCCTTGCTGCGGTTGCCCGCTCTATGAAGAGATCGATCGCTTCATATCGAGTAAGTGACGCCAGGTCGGGCAGCTTCCTGGGGTCGGGAAGCTCAAACGGTGGCACGGGGAACTCCTGCTCGCCATAGCGATGGAGCACGGAGCGGCTGGTGACGAGAACCTTGAGGCGTGGGGCGACTCGCAGGAGCTGCTCCACTGCCGCACCGGCCTCGACGACCTGCTCGAAGTTGTCTAGTACCAGGAGCATCGCCCTGTCCTTCAGGCTCCTCTCGAGAGCGTCCTGCAGTGGACGACCCGGCTTCTCCGTGACTCCGAGGATCTCGGCGATCGTCGAGATAACCTGGGAGGGGTCCATGATCGAAGCCAGGTCGACGAACCACGCCCCGTCTTCGAACGCGGTGAGCGTCTCTGCGGCGACCTCCAGGGCGAGCCTCGTCTTTCCGGTCCCCCCAGGGCCGGTCAGGGTCAGGAGCCGGGCCCCGTTCAGCAGTCGATCCTTGATCTGTGAGACCTGTTCCTGCCTGCCAATGAAGCGGGTGAGCTGGATGGGCAGATTGTTGGGCCGGGCATCGAGTGACCTCGGTGGAGGAAACTCCGAGAGGAGTCCTCGCACCACAAGTTGGTAGAGGTGCTCTGGACGGGCCAGATCCTTCAACCGATGAGGCCCGAGGTCACTCAGTATGATATCCGCGGGTAGGTCTGGCTCGACGAGGGCTCGGGTGGCCTCCGAGATCAGGATCTGGCCGCCGTGGCCGGCCGCGGCGATCCGAGCCGCCCGGTGAACATCGATGCCGATGTAATTGCCGGCCGTGAGTCGGCCCTCTCCAGTGTGCAGTCCCATCCGGACACGAACCGGCTTGGGGAAGCGCTGATCGGCGAGCGAGCGCTGAATCTGAGCGGCGGCCTGCACTGCTTCCAAGGCGCTCGGGAACACGATGAAAAACGAGTCGCCCCCCGTGCTGATCTCAGCCCCGTCTCCTTCCCGGATCACTTCCCGGACGATGTCGTTGTGACGTTGAAGGAGATCGACGTAGCCGTCCCCGAGCTCCTGGAGGAGCCGAGTCGACCCCTCGATATCGGAGAACAGGAACGTGACGGTGCCCGTCGGCGGGGCGCGATTAGACATGGGCAAGTACACGGTCCAGCGGCCGAGGCACTTGGGTGAGATCAAGCGCGTCGACGAGCAAGGCCGCGGATTGGATCTTTCGGCCGCTGTGGGTGCCGAGGAAGCGCCGGAGCTGCTCCTCATTGGTCCGTCCTCGCCACGCTGGCTGCTTCTGGAAGGTGCGGAACGATTCAAGGTCACCCTGAGCGTCGATGACCTGTTCCACGGCGGCGGCACCGAGGGAGCGGATCAGCTCGTCCTCCAGGTCTGCGACGCACACGTAGAAACCGACTCGTTCCATATCGGCGCGCGTGAGGTTGGAGCCGAGGCCGGCCCGCTCGAGACCGCGCTGGAAGTCGCCCTCCTCTGCGGCGTCACAGAGGCCCGCCAGTCTGACGTCAAACCCCTCAGGGCCGAACAGATCCAGGAAGCTTCCGATGTTCGTCGCACCCCCAATTGGCACAATTGAAATGCCCTCAGCGTCAAGATTCCGACCACGGCGCTTAGCTAGCGCTTCGAGCGCGAGCTGGTCGCTGATCCCTTCAACAAGCACGACCGTACGCGCGAAGCAGGCCTCCTTATGCATCCTCATGTCCCACTCCCCTTGCAGCGGCCCGGCGAGCCGCGAGATTACTCGACTGACCCCGAGTTGGTTGTTGCCGAGGGGTCGCGTGTCCGCTGGCCGTGTAGCATTTCCGCTGGTCCACCCACTGGCCCGTGGGGTAACGGTAGCCCGACTGACTCTGGATCAGTTAGTCCTGGTTCGAATCCAGGCGGGCCAGCAGCGTAAGAGTGCAGGTCAGCGGGTGTATTACCCCACACGAAGTAGGTCGGTGGTCAGGGTCGGGTGATCGCAAACAGCTGCCAGGTGCCGTCGATGCCCTTCAGGCTGTGCGGTCCCCGGTCCTCCGCCCCGATATCGGAGCCCACCACCAGGTCCCTTACGGTCCTTGAGATGAGGATCTCATCGGGCGCGGCCGCCGTGACCACCCGGGCGGCGATGTGCACACCGATGCCGCCGACGTCATGGTCGAGGAGCTCGACCTCGCCGGTGTGCAGGCCCGCGCGAATCTGCAGGCCAATCCCTCCGACCTCATCGCGCAGGGCCGCCGCGCACCAGATCGCTCGGCCGGGGCCATCAAAGATGGCCAAGATCCCGTCACCGGTTGTCTTGACCAGCTGGCCGTGGAACTCCTCGACCACGCGGCGGGTCAGCTCG
>DASXTW010000126.1:0-1987 GCA_036505215.1 Actinomycetota bacterium
GTGCGCTTCCGTGGCCACGCCATCCAATGCCGGATCAACGCCGAGGACCCCTCGCGCAACTTCCTGCCGGGCCCGGGGAGGATCACGGCCTACCGCGAGCCGGCCGGTCCGTTCGTCCGAGTGGACTCGGGGGTTCGGGAAGGTCGCCAGGTTCCGGCGGACTACGACTCGATGTTCGCCAAGCTCGTCGTGTCTGGCGAGGACCGCGAGCAGGCCAGGCGTCGGATGCTCCGCGCGCTGGCCGAGTTCCGGGTGGAGGGCGTCCCCACCACGATCCCGCTCCACCAGTGGGTGCTGGAGACCGACGAGTTCCGCCAGGGGACGCACACGACCACGTGGCTGGAGCGTGCGCTGAAGGGGGCGGAGCTGCCGGGGACGGCCGCTGAGCCGCCGGCCTCCGAACCCAGGCAGGCGGTGCCTGCCGAGCTGATCGTCGAGCTCGACGGGCGGCGGGTCCCCGTCCGGATCTTCGACCATCGCCGCGACACCGCGCCCAAGACCCCCTCCCGCCACGAGGCCCATCGCGGACCGGGTGTGCACAGCGTCATCGAGGCGCCGATGCAGGGGACGATCCTGCGGGTGCTGGTGGAGGCGGACCAGGAGATCGAGGCCGGCGATGTCGTCTGCGTCCTGGAGGCCATGAAGATGGAGAACGCCATCCCGGCCCCTCGCGACGGCGTGGTCTCGGAACTCCCCATCAAAGCCGGCCAGGTGGTGCAACCCGGCCAGACCCTGGCCGTGATCGATTGAGCCGCACAGGGCAGAAGAAGGTTGGGGGTGCTCGGCTCTGCCAGCTGCTGGCGCAGCCCAACCGGCGTCTCGGGCTCTGTGATCGGAAAGCCGTCAGGTCTCGATGATATTGAGGACGCCCTCTGCGACGAAGATTCGCCCATAGCGTCGACCGGTGATCTCACGAAGGACTCCGGCTTCTACGAGCCGGGAGATCCCATTGTTCGCTGCCTGATAGCTCACTTCGTATCTTTCTGAGGCCGAGGTAGGTGTCACCAGAGGTCGACCGATAAGGTCGTCGGCAATCTGGGCCGCGACACCCCGAAGTGGGTACGTGTGCGCAAGATCACGCATCGACTCCTGGAACTTGATGAGGCCTTCTATCTGTTGAGTAGCCGCATCGGCTCGGGCCCGAATTGCCTGCGCCACGAATCGGACCCAGCCGTCGTAGTCGCCAGTCAGGCTGACCCTTAGCAAGTGGTCCTGATAGTCGTTCCTGCGCTGTTCCAGCCAGGGCGAGATTGAAAGAAGTCCCTCGTGGAGAACTTCGGCGCGGATGAGTTGGAGGACCACAATCAGTCTGCCTAGTCGCCCGTTGCCGTCGCGGAACGGGTGCAAGGCCTCGAACTGGTAGTGGCCAAGAGCAACAGCGACGATGGGATCTATGCCGTGGGGTTCTTCGAGCCATGACTCCCAATCTCGGAACCCCGCAACGAGTCGGTCTCCAGGAGGCGGCGGAACGAATCTGGCTTCTTCGACCCGACCCCCCTCAGGCCCTATGACCACCTGCACCTCGCGAATCCTGCCGACGTCGGCCGTGTCGCTGTGAGTCCCGCGTACCAGGAGTGCTTGGAGCTCACATAGCAGGCCCACAGTAACCGGCTGATTGACAACCCTCTCAAGTCCTGCCTCCGCCATCCTCACGTAGTTGAGAACCTCCGAGACAGCCGCTGATGGCCGTACCTCCTCACCAGCTATGTCAGCCTCAAGAACCTCGGGGAGGGGTGCGTATGTCCCTTCCAGAGCAGAGGTACTGACGGCCTCTCTACGGATTGAGGGCCGACGAAGGAGTCCAGGGTTGGGCACCTGACGTCCAGCTTGGTCGAGCCGGCCCAGGGCCAGAGAGGCCTGGGTCACCTCCCCCCACGCCTCGGTACTTAGAGGCGGGGTCGCTCGAGGGAGCGGATTCGGGAGAAATGCCTTGTACTCGAAGTGCCTCCCCGTTCGGGGATCGGTCCCTGAGATTGGCACAAGGATG
>DASXTW010000127.1:0-3257 GCA_036505215.1 Actinomycetota bacterium
CATCTGGTGAGACGGATGAGACAAGAGCGCCAAGAACGTGCAGGTCAGGGGCACTGGTGAAACTGGTGGAGACGCATGAGACATCCGCCATGCCATTGCCAAGGTGGGGGTCGCGGGTTCGAATCCCGTCGTCCGCTCCAGAGAAACCCCAGGTCAGGGCCGGTGTGAGCCGGCCCTTTCGCATGCGCGGGGCCGTCGAAAGTGCCAGGGGTCCCGTCGGGGTCCCGTCTCGTACACGGCTTCGTCACCGGGATGCGGCTTCGGTGACGCCGTACGCGCGATGGTCCAAGGCATCGGGTATGGCTGAACGCGGCGTGTCGTCAGGGTTCTCAGGGGGTGGGGGTGCCCGTGCGCTCGCCCGCCCGCCCCGTGTCGCCCCCGCCCTCCCTCTCGCCCTCGGGTGTGCCCTCCCCGTTTGGGTTTGGGCTCCTGCTCGCTCTGTGGGGTGTGGGGGTGGACTAGGGCTCAGGGCGTGCCGACGGTGCCGACGGTGTTCCCGGGGTTCTGGTTCTCGGTGTGGGGTTCAACCCCACCCCCACGCCAGGGGTGGGGCTCGCCCGTGGCGTGTCGGGAGGGCGGGTGCGGGTGGGGAGGTTGGGGGTGGGGAGTGCGATTCGGGGAGAGGCCGGCTCGGGGAGGGGTCTGGCCCCCTTGACTGGTCAGATTCCGGAGCGTAAACGTGTGAGGGAATCGGGTGGACAGGGGAGAAGCAACGGTGACTGCGAAGGTGAAGCGCCGTGTTGTCCTACTCGGGTCGGTTGGGATCCTTGGTTCCATTCTGATCCGCGGATTGGCCGCGCCCGCCGCCGCGAATACCCAAACAACGTGGCTTTTCACGGCGCACCAGGTCAATTCGGATGGTACGACCACAGTTACCATCCCGCCGCACGAGGTTCCTGGATACGTAGGCGTTGATCCCAACAACATTGACCTAACGACGGGACTGCAGATAGGGATTCCCATACCAGTCTCTTCACCAGTCCCGTCACCAGTCTCTTCGCCCACGCCATAGTGTCCCGGGTCAACTTTCTTGGACACTTTGTGCCTCGAATAGGTTGGGCTCAGCGAGGTGGGCCGCAAGTGGCGTGCGGAACCCCAGGGCCTCGTGCGGGCGGATCTCGTTGTAGATCTTGCGGTAGGCCTCAACCTCTTCGGTGAGGGCCACGGCATCGGCGATCTCCTCCCGGTATAGGTGCTCGTACTTCAGGCTCTCGTTGAACCGCTCCACGACGCCGTTGGTCTCCGGGGCATGATGCCGGGTCCGGATGTGGGCGAGCTCGGGATGGGACCGGATGAACCGCAGGAAGTCCGTGCTCTTGTAAGCGGGCCCGTTGTCGGTGACGATCACCCGGGATGGATCGCTCCGGTCCGAGGATCAACGCAGTCCTCGATGAGTGGGCGGCCAAGGATCTCCTCGGCGGTCGCCGTCGCCTGTGGGGCACAGAAACCTCGGATCGGGCCCGTGACGAGGTCTTTCTTCGAGTTCGCTCGACCTTCTCTGCCTCGGCGGCCACGATAGGGGATCCAGACCGTCCACCGGCCGAGACACCTGTTTCGTGAACATTGTCGGGCGAGAATGACACCAATGTGATTTGCTCGCGGCGGGGCGGACGGCCATCCAGCCGAGCTTCGGAATCGACTGGTCGGGCCCGAATCGGAGTTTCTGCGTGAAGGGCACGGAAACTCGCAATCGCCGACGCTGCCAGCGCTTTTCGTAGGATCGGTCCTCTTCCCGGAAGGAGGTTCGGTCCGTGCTCCTCGCTCTCCTGTACCTGTTCGTCCGCCGGGTGTTCAGACTCGCTGGCGGTCCCTCCAACGACCTGCACAACGACATCGAGATCGTGGTCGTTCGCCATCAGCTCGCGGTGCTCAAGCGCCAGGTGGGCAGGCCCCGCCTGCGTCGCCGCGACCGGCTGTTCATGGCGGCCCTGAGCAGGGTGCTCCCTCGCCCGCGCTGGTCATCCTTCCTTGTCAGCCCGCAGACGCTCCTTCGCTGGCATCGTGAGCTCGTTCGCAGGAAGTGGACCTATCGTCGGAACGCCGTCGGGGGACGCCCGCCGATCCCCACGGACGTGCGGAGCTGATCCTTCGCATGGGCAGGGAGAACCCGCGGTGGGGATGCATGCGTATCCGAGGCGAGCTGTCTAAGCTCGGGATCAGGGTCTCGGCGACGGCGATCCGGACACTTCTGCGAAGGGGTGGGCTCGGTCCAGCTCCGCGACGCTCGGGTCCGACCTGGAGCGAGTTCCTGCGCAACCAGGCACGCGGGATCCTGGCAACCGACTTCTTCACGATCGAGACCGTCTGGCTCGGCACGCTGTACGTCCTCTTCGTAATCGAGCTTCACACCAGACGGGTCCACCTAGCCGGAGCCACGAGGCACCCCGACTCCTTCTGGGTCACCCAGCAGGGGAGGAACTTGTCCTTCGACCTCGCCGGGCGTGGAAGCTTCCGGTTCCTGATCAGGGACCGGGATGCCAAGTACGCATCGAACTTCGACGCGGTCTTCGCCGGCGATGGTATCCAGGTCATCCTCACCCCGGTCCGCGCTCCGCGGGCGAACGCCCTCGCCGAGCGCTGGGTCAGGACCGCCCGGGCTGAGTGCCTCGACTGGACGCTCGTGCTCGGTCGCCGACACCTCGAGCGAATCCTTCGCGCCTACATTGTCCACTACAATGCCCGGCGGCCCCACCGAGGTCTTGGCTTGCGCACACCTGACCCGCGGCCGGATGCCGACGATGGACTCCCCGATGCCGGCCGGATCCGAAGGCGGGACGTGCTTGGCGGGCTGATCCGCGACTACGAACTGGCTGCTTGAAGCCGATCAGAGGGTTGTGTGCCCTTCACGCTTCTTGGACGGTCCCCGCGCATGAGGGCAAGAAGCTATCAAGCGTCTGTTCGGACCTCGGGGCGTTGGCGGCGACGGGCGCCTCACCCGCCAGCCGGCAGTCAGGCTTGGACCGACACCTCGTAAATCTCGTCGGCGGGATGACCTGCGCGCTCGTGGATCCGCCTTACGGCGTCTTCGTTTGGACCCTCCGAGAGGCAGAACACCATGCCGGAAGCGGGGTCAGCCCACGCATGCTTGAAATCGACGCTCTCCTCACCCTGTATCGCAAGGTCGGCGTTATGCGCCTCCAGCAGCTGCTCGGGTGTCACGCCCTTCATGCTGCGATGGACATCCATGAACTCAGGCATCGCCGCGTCCCTTCCTGAGGATACTGGGATCCTATCACCGACCGCGACGGCCAGATACC
>DASXTW010000128.1:0-9705 GCA_036505215.1 Actinomycetota bacterium
GTCTGACGCGGTAGGTGTCGTAGGCCGCCACCAAGTCGCCTTCCGCCATGAGGAGCTCGTTCGAACGATGCACCTCGAGAGCGGCGAGATAGGAGGCGAACAGCTGTTTGAGTGCCTCGCGACCTCGGACCGGTCCAGGGGTGCCGACGATGTGACCCACATAGTCCGGGGAGTGCAGTTCATCGATGAGATCGACGTCCTTCTTTTCCCACACCTCGAACCACCGCCGGACGATCGCTTTGTTCTCTTCGGTGGACATGCTATTACCTCCTGCTCGTGTCCTCTGGTCCAGGATCACACCGTTTGTCGGCGCCGGTTGAATTCTGACCCCCCTGGGCCGGTGGTCTCAAGCAGTCATCGCAACGCGGCTGGCCATAACCTCGGCGGGCGTCCTCCATCCGAGAACCCTCCGAGGGCGACCATTCAGCTCACGAGCGACCCGCCGGAGGTCCGCAGGGGTGTGGACGGAGAGGTCGGTTCTCTTCGGGAAGTCGGAGGGGCGACACGACCCTACCCCTCACGCCTGATCCTTCGAGGCGAGTTCAATGTCCCAGCCGCCTGACGAGCGGTTTACGCCTCGAGGCAATCCGTACAAGAGGGGGTCCCTTTAGGCCAGCGCGTCAGCCGAGCCGCGACGGGCAGCGATCCAGGTCGAGGTACGTCCCGCACTCGTCGCGAGTCCATGACCGCGTTAGCCGTGACCGGGCCAGGTGGATGAGGTCGTCGATATCGAGTGCGAGCACGCGAACGGTTCCGTCGGCCGCGGTGTACGCCAGCTGGGTTCCGTCGGGACTGAATGCGAGCTTCCCTCCCACTCCGACTGTTGCCGACCGATCGGTGGGGAAAGCAAGCTTGGTCTCCGCACCGACCTCCTCAGCAACTCCCCGAGCAAGCGTGAGGATCTGCGCTCCAGTGCGAGCGTCCCAAAGTCTCACGGTGCCATCCGAGGAGCTCGTCGCCAGCCTAGTCCCGTCTGGGGAGAACGCGAGATCCCAGACCTGTCCCAGGTTTCCGGTCAGGGAGTCCAGTTGGCGTCCGGTCCGCGTGTCCCAGATCTTCACCCCTCCCTCGAGGGAACCGGTGACGAGGCGTCGGCCGTCGGGACTGAACGCTAGCGCATTGACCCGCTGTTCCCGTATCCGGGCCAAGATCCGTCCATCCTTGACGGTCCAAACGAGGGCCAAATCGAAATCCTCGCCGGCAACGAGCCTCCCGTCGGGGGTGAAGGCAACGGAGCGGCCCCATTGCGGTCCCTCCGTTGTATCTTCGGCGAGAGTGTCGAGGAGCCTTCCCGTCTCCGGGTCCCACATGAGCGTGGACGACTGCCCGCCCCAGCCCGCCGTGGCCAGCACGCCTCCGTCGGGGCTGAAGGCGACGTCGAACACCTGGTGGGTATCGGTGAGATCCGGGCTGGTCGGATCAATTCTTGCTTGCTCGACCCCGGACACCGCGTCCCAGATCCGCGCCGTTCCATCCTGAAAGCCCGCGCTCGCCAGCCTGGCGCCGTCGGAGTCGAACACGACGGCGTTGACCCGCCCCTCGTGACCCCGTAGATCGAGCAGCTTTCTCCCGCTCGCCGCGTCGTAGACGTAGACGTTCCCACCCTCGCTGCCCGTGGCCAGGCGCGAGCCGTCGGGGGAGTAGCCCACCCCGCCGGAGCCCCCCACCGTCAGCCATTCCCGACTACCCCCCGGGGTGATGTCCCACACCTTCACCTTGCCGTCGTCACTGCTCGTGACCAGCCGCGTTCCGTCGGGGCTGAAGTCGACGCCCCTGACCTCCGCATCGTGTCCGGCGAGGGTGAGGATCGGCTCCGCGCCATCGGCGGAGAGCTTCCACACGATCGTGGTTCCGTCGCTCATGCCGGTGGCGATCCGGGAGTCGGGGCCGAAAGCCACGGTGGTGAACCGGCCGGCCGGGGGGAAGAACGCGAACAGCGGCTTACCCGTCGAATTCGGCTCACTCGTCGAATCGCCCCACACGATCACCTGTCCTGGACTGGACGTGGCGAGCCTCCCGCCATCGGGGCTCCAGGCAGCGCCGTTGACGTCTCCCTCCTGCCCGAGGAGGGTCAGGCCTCGCAGGCGCTCCAGGCCCTCCTCCCCCTCGTAGACGTTGACGTGAGCCTCGTGCCTGCGTGTCGGGCCGCGTTCCTGCACGTCGAGGACGTATCCGGCGACCCACGCCTTGCGCTCAGAGTCGTACCAGGAGTCGGCGATGAGCTGTCGCTGCCCGTCGGGGGAGAACGCGATGGGACCGATCGAGTTGAAGATGCTGAGGAGCTCTCCCGTCCGGAGGTCGAACAGGTACGTCCGCGGACCCTCCTCTCCCGGCGGGCCCCCGGTCGCGAGGAACCGACCGTCCGGGCTGAACTGCGGGTCGTACAGAGCCCCCTCCGGGACGCTCAGGCGCCACACCTGCTCGCCGGTCGCCGTTTCGAACACTCGAACGTCCGGGGTGTAAGAGACATCGCTCGCGGTAGCGAAGAGTCGACCGTCCGAGCTGAAAGCGAGGTCGAGTTTGTGGTCGGCTCCGAGCTGGGACACGCTGCCGCCCCCGATTGCGGTCGAGATGCGCTCGCCCGTCGCCGCGTCGTAGACATCGGCCCTCCCTGGCTCCAACCCAGCAACCAGGAGGCGGTTCCCATCCGCGCTGAACCCTCCCGCGTATCCGGGGACCGTTCGGACGAGCCGATGGGCCTGCAGGGCGCGATGCAGAGCCTCCTCGGCCTCGGGCAGGGCCGTTCGATCAGCCGTGTAGGTGGTCTCCACCGCTTCGAGGGCGAGCAGCAGGCTTCGCTCCGAATCCACGTCGAGATTCGAAACGGCAGCGGCGGCCAGTTCCCTCGCGGTGGCAATCCTTGCCTCGCGCTGGGCTCGCCGCCCTCGGTCCTGCGCAACCACGCTCAGGGTCGCGGCCACCAGTCCCCCCACGGCCATCACCGCGACCAGGGCGCGGAGTCGCCTGACTGAGCGGCTTCTCAGCGACGCCTCTCGCTGCCGCTGGGCGTCTTCCGCACGCCGATCCGATTCCCGCTGCCGGAGGCTCGCTTCCAGGTACTCACGCTCCACCGCAGCCAACGCGATGTCCGCTCCGGCCGCCCATGTCTCAAGCTGCTCGAGCCGAGAGCCACGGAGCAGGAAGCTCGGATCCCTACCTCGGTCGTCCCACTCCCCCACCTCCGCGGCGAGGCGCCGGTGCGTCCTCAGGTCGTCGCGGGCCGCGTCGATCCATCCGGCCAGCCGGCCCCAGCTCCGAAGGAGCGCCTCGTGGGCCACCTCAATCGTGGGCCCGCGGGTGAGGGGATCGCGGTCGAAGGACAGGAGGCGGGAGGACCCGAAGACATCCGCGACGGCATCGATCCCCCGCCCATCCACCTCGACGGACGCCAGCTCGGCTCGAGGGACGCGCCTGCGCGTCTCGATGGAGACCTCCCCGACCACGACCAGGCGCAGGAAGAGCTGCCGCACCGACTCCCTGCCCGACGCGTCCAGTCCCCGGAGGATCTGCTCGGCTCGCCGGGCCAGGGCACCCGACAGTCCACCTGCCGCGCGGTAGGAGTCCAGGGTGACCTCGTGATCCGCACTCCTCTCGAACGCCTCCGTCAGCGCGTACTGCAGCAACGGCAGCGCTCCCGGCTGGTCGGCGAACTCCGAAATGACCTCGGCCATCAACCCCGACTCGACGGTGGCTCCTATCAGTTCGACCGGTCCGGCAACGGCGCGTTCCAGCTCCCGAGGAGACAGCGGCGCCACCGTCTCCGCTCGGGCCCCCAGCAGGGCGCCGAACCCCTGGTACGCGAGAGGACGATCGTAGAAGTCGGCGCGGAGGGTGATCAGGACCCGCACACGGCTATGGGCGTCGCCCGTAGCGGACACGAGGCTCGCGAGGAAGTGGGCCCGGCGTGCCTCGTCACCGACCAGCGTGAAGAGCTCCTCGAACTGATCGATGACCAGAAAGAGCTCCGAGCCGTCGGGAGGCAGGAGGCGCTCGACTGCCCTGAGGAAACCGCGCTGATCTTGCTTCAGCTCTTGCGCGAGCCCGGGCGGCGGGTTCACCGCGATCCGGAGGAGGGCCGCCTCGAGCTCTTCGAGGGGATTGGCACCGGGCATCATCTCGACGAAGAACCAGCTCTCCGACCCGGGCAGGGCACCGTCACGTAGGGCCGGGACCAACCCGGCGCGGACCACAGAGGACTTCCCGCTCCCACTCGGTCCCACCACAGCCAGGAACCGGCATCCATCGACGCGCTGCGACAGCCGGGCGACGAGCCGTTGGACGAGGGCCTCGCGCCCGAAGAAGTCCGGGGCGTCGGCCTCGTGGAACGGACGCAGGCCCTTGTAAGGGTTCCGGCTGATGGACTCGACGCCGGGTGCGGGAACCACGGCCACCCGTGACCCCAGTGCCTCACGAAGGGCCGAGGCCAGGGCCATGGAATCGGTGAATCGGTCTGCCGGATCCTTGGCCGTGGCCTTCGCTACCACCTCATCCAGGGCGGGAGGGAGATCCGGCCGAAAGTTGCGGATCGAGGGAAGCGCCTCGGACAGGTGTCGCTTGATCAGCGCCTGCGGCGACCGCTCCGGGAACGGGTGCCGCCCGGCCAGGGCCTCGAATAGGACGACCCCCAGCGCGTAGAGGTCACTTCGAGGCGTTGCTCTCTCGCCTCGGATCTGCTCGGGCGACCGGTAGGCCACGACGTCGGAGGTGACCGGCGAGACCGGACTCGACCCATCCCCGACATCCAGGGCGATGCCGAAGTCGGAGAGATAGGCATTCCCCTCCTCATCCAGGAGGATGTTGGCCGGCTTGACGTCCCGGTGCACGACCCCACGGCGGTGTGCCGTGGCGAGTGCCGATGCGACCTGGTCGAGAACACCGACGGCCCGATCGGGGTCGAGGGGACCGCTGGCGAGCTTGTCCCGAACGTTGCCTCCGGATGCGAGCCGCATGACCAGGTACGCGGCGTCGGCGTCCCGCCAGTAGTCGTAGAGGGGAACGATGTGGGGGTGCTCGAGGCGGGCCACGAGCTGGGCCTCGGCTTCGAATCGCCGGACGAACTCGGGGTGGTTGGCGAGCCCGGGCCGGATGACCTTGATGGCGACCTCGCGACCCACCTGAGGCTGGTACGCGCGGTACACGACCCCGAAGGCGCCTTCCCCGATGCGTTCGACGAGCTGATAGCCGCGCAGGGGCTCTCCGCGGAACTCCAGGGCAGGATCCTGTCGGAGGACCTGCTGGTGCAGACGCTGGAGGGAAGGGGAGGGCTCGATCCCCAGCTCATCGGAGAGCATCGTGCGGGCCCGTCGGAACGCACCCAGGGCTTCGGCCTGACGACCCGATCGGTATAGGGCGACCATCAGGTGGCCCCACATCCGCTCTCGGAGCGGGTACTGAGCCGTCAGCGTCTCGAGCTCGGCCACGAGTTCCCCGTGCCGCCCCAGTGCGAGCCTCGCCTCCAACCGATGCTCGGTGGCCGTGAGGTGCATCTCCTCCAGCCGGGCCACCTCGGTAAGGAGCGATGGCTCGTCTCCCAGGTCCGCGAATGGCGGCCCTCGCCATAGCGCCAGGGCCTCCTCCAGGACCTGCTGTGCGGCCTTGGGGTTCTCTCCCAGGGACCGATGACCCCGCTGAACCAACGCCTGGAACCGGAAGGCGTCGACTTCATCCCCTTGCACGTGGAGCACGTAGCCGGGAGGCCGTCCCTCGATCCGCCCGGGCCCGAGGGCCTTCCGAAGATGGGAGAGGTAGCTCCGCAGGGAGATCCGAGCGGCCTCGGGCGGCTCCTCACCCCAGATCTCGTCGATCAGGCGGTCGGTTGGGACCACCTGGTCCGCCCGGATCAGCAGGTTCGCAAGCACGAGCCGCTGCTTCGGTCCCCCAAGAGGGATCGCGCGCTCGCGATCCGAGACTTCGAGACGTCCCAGGACCCGGTACTGCACGTCGCAACGGTACTCCCGGCCCGGGAAAGTACGGAAGCGACCTGATCGAGCACTGCCGACTCCTCCCTGCTGGCTTCCAACGGTTCTCCAACCCGGGTCGGCGAGGGTTCGAGGTACGGCCAGCCAAAGGAGGCAGGCGATGAACGGCTCACGGCGCCACACGCATCATTGGTTCAGAGGCGTCCGGCTCAGCTCACTCACGGTGATGGGATCTCTCGTCGCCGCAACCTGCCTGGCGGATCGAGAAGGAGCAGAACCCGCACCCCGTGTGGGGCGAGGGCGCGAAGAAGGGAGCAATCCATGAACAGATCGAAATTCCTCCTCGCGGCAGCGACCCTGTTGGGGGGCCTGCTGCCTTTGGGAGTCGGCCCCGCCCGCGCGACATCCTCTGACGTCCTGGTCTCCGTGGGCTCGCCGACGACGCCGTTCCCCCAGAGCTGGCAGAACACGCCAGCGGTGGCCGTGGACCCCGTTCACCCCAGCGTCTTGGCAGCCACCGCCCAGGATACGCTCGACGCCGCGGCCTGCTCCGCCTGGGACGATCCCACGTTCTGTCCGTTCGGACGAGTCGGGTTCGACGGGGTGTACTTCTCCTTCGACGGCGGGGGTTCCTGGACCCAGCCCACCTACACCGGGCTTACCCGCCGCCAGTGCGTGGGGCCGGCCGAGTGCCAGCTGAGCATCGATGACTTCTCCGGCGGCCTGGAGGTCGGCCCCATCGGGACGGTGCCCAACCACTACCTGTTCGGCATGTTCGGCATCCAGCACCCCGCAGTGGCCTTCGGCCCCGTGCCGGGCCCCGACGGCACCTTCTCCTGGGACAACGGGTCGCGCCTGTACAACGCCCACCGGCTGCAGAAGTTCGACCCCGACAGCCCCTGGTTCAAGCCAGCCTTCAAAGGAGTCACTGCCGTGGGCGTCTCTCGCATCGACGGGGAGCCCGCCTTGACCCCGGAGATCGTGGCCGACCAGGCCAACTGGTTGCCCCCCGTCATCGTCACCCACCAGAGCAACGGTCAGCTCGTCTCGGGTGACTTCGGCCAGGGCGCGGTCTGGGCGGACAACGCGGAGTCGAGCCCGCACTTCGGCAGCGTGTACACCTGCAACACCGCCTCTCGTGAAGAGCGCACCACCCAGATCATCCTCGACGTCTCCACCGACGGCGGCACTACCTGGGCCGAGCGTCATGTGTCGCGGGCCTCGAGCCGCAGGGGGGGCCGGGCCTTCTGCCTCGTTCGGACCGACAGCGCGGGAACCGTGTACCTGTTCTGGAACGAGGGGGTCTTTGGACCCCAACAGGTCGTCACCATGACCCGGTCGTTCGACGGAGGGAGGAGCTTCGAGCGGCCGCGGGCGATCCTGAACCTGGTGGCTTGCGGAACGCTGGAGGAACTCAGCATCGACGGGGTCCAGGGGTCAGATGAGTCCCCGCTGGCCTCCGTAGACGTCGCCAACGGAGCTCCAAGCGGCGGCGATGCCACCGACCGGATCGTGCTGACGATCTGCGAGGGAAGCCTGGGGATCAACGATACGGCGGCCCTGGTGATGACCTCCACCGACGGCGGGGATACGTGGTCCGATCCGGTCGACGCCGCCCAGCCTGGAGACCGGCCCAACGCGCCGGCGGTCGCCATCTCCCCTGACGGGGACGACGTCTATCTCGTGTATCAGGCATACCTGGATCCCTGGCGCGACAGCTTGGCCGGCGCCAGGAGGGTGCAAGGGGTCGTCCTCCATACCGACGCCTCGGACCTCTCCACCTGGACCACCCTGCACCGAGGAGCGATCGGCGATGCCCGGGCATCAAGCGGCATGAGCGAGGGCGGCCGCGACAGTGCGGACCTCGGCTTTTACCAGGGCGCCGCTGCCACCCGAGACGGAGGGATCCTGCTTTGGACGGACATCCGGAACGCCGAGCGGTGTCCGGCGATCGAGGAGTACCGCCAGAGCCTGGTGGACGATCCGGACAACCCCCTCCCCACTCCCGCCCCGAACACCGACTGCCCGCCCACGTTCGGCAACTCTGACATCTACGGGGCCGCAGTGGCGGATCCGACGCCATGACGCATGCGAGAGCAGGAAAGTGGCCGATCGGGCGCCGGCTCCTCTTGGCTGGCTTCGCTGATTTGACTTTCCATACGAGATGAGTCCCCTTCTTATATGACACCTCGAGGCTGCCCCCGATGAGCGGTTGGAGGCTCACGGCGACCTGCGAACACGGCGTGCCGTATAAGGTCTCTCCCGAGCAAATCGCTAGGGGAGGTCTCCCTCCCTGCACCTGTAAGGCTGAAGTAGAGGCGATGGGGCGACGTAGCTCCTGGCTCAGGGAGTGGCGAACAAAGAGACAGTTCCGTCGTCAGCTCAGGACGATGTGACATGTCATGGCCCACGTCGTTTCCTGGATCCGGCTGGGAGCACGTTGTAAATACGAACGTGACATTATCGGAAGGTCGACGACGGTCGCTGTCACGGGATGGCCGAGCCGGACCTTCTTGCGTTCGCCGAGGACCCGCAGGTGTTCGTGGCGATCGGCCCGGACCAGGAGCGGATCATGACGGAGCGCTTCGTCCTGACCTTCTCGCCCGGGGAGCATTTCTGGTCGACCGGTGTCGCGCGCGTGCGCTTCGACGTGGACGATGTGCGCGGCGGCGTCCGGGAGGTTCGCGAGTTGGTGCGGAGACGCGGACGCCGCTGCGCAGCATGGACCATCGGCCCATCAGCGACACCGCGCGACGTGGTTCCTCGGCTGCTCGAGATCGGCTTGGAGCCCGAGGCCGATGAGGGATCGGTGATGCTCGTGATGACCGACGCGCCGAAAGCTCGGTCCACGACGTTCGGGGTTCGCCGGGTCTCGACCCTGCAGGACCATCTAGCGGCCATCGAGGTGGCCAACGAGGGCTTCGCCTTCCCGGAGGAGGATGCCGCTGACGAACGCCGACGCGCCCCGGACACATTCGAGGCAGAGCGGGCGGGGGGGCACACGATGAGATTGCTCGTGATCGACGGCGACCGGCCCGTGGCGACCGGTCAGGGGTGGATCTCCCCGTCCGGGATGTATCTCGGAGGCGGAGCGACGATCCCCTCCCACCGCCGACGGGGTGCGTTGAGCGAGCTCGTGGCGGCGGCCTGGATGGAGGCCGTTCGCCGCGGTACGCCCGCCCTCGTCACGTTTGGTGGCGCCATGTCCCGGTCTGCTCTGGAGCACTTGGGATTCCGACCCGTTGGCCGCGTTCATCATCTGATTGACCGACACGACTAACGCTGCCGTCCATAATCAATGCTTCTGGCTAGTACGCGCCAGCAGGGCAGCCAACTCCGCACCGTCCGAGGAGACGCCTCGACCAACCAGAGCCAGGCTGAAGAGGCTGTTGCGGAAACTCACTCCCTTGATCGCTGGGGTGATCCTGGTCAAAAGAGCTTGCGGTTTCGTGATCGGTCCGGGCAGGAAAGCACCGGTGCTCAGATCATGGAGTGCCGCTACAGGTTGAGCAGGTTGTGGGTGGCGCAGACCAGCTTCCATTCGACGTCGCATGCGCCCAGGCCGCGTCGAGCGAACCGCCTGACCCTACGGACCTCCTTGATGTGGCCGAACACCGGTTCAACCGTGTGTGCCCGCTTGGCGTAGAGCGTTCGTCCTCATTCGGTCGCCAGCTTGTCCTGCATGACCCGGCCGCCGGGTCCCCTGAACACACCTCTGCCCGAGACTTCGCCACGGCGTTGGTCGCGCTCGTTCCTCACGGCGATGAGGAGCTCGGGGTGAAGGGTG
>DASXTW010000129.1:0-4220 GCA_036505215.1 Actinomycetota bacterium
TGTAATTCGCGAGGCTGGCCGCTGCTTCCCTTGTCCAATCTTGAGCGGGTGGCACTTAGACCTGGGAATAGGGAGGGGAATCATCGAGTTAACTCTCACAAAGGTCCGACATGGGGGAAATAGTGCCTGAACAGCTGGAAACGACGATTTTGCCCCTCTTGCCGCTGACGACGGGGGTTGTACTGCCACACATGGTGGTCACGCTCACCTTGGAGACCCCGGAGGCCAGGGCGGCGGTCAGCGCTGCTCGCTCTGCTGGGGACACCCTCCTGCTGGTCCCGCGGACCGAATCCGGGGCCTACGCCCGGGTGGGCACCGTGGCCGTGATCGAGGAGATGGGCCGGACCCCCAACGGCATGGAAGCGCTGGTCATCCGGGGCCTGCACCGGGCCGTCATCGGCTCGGGCGTGGCCGGGACCGGGGAGGCCATCTGGGTCCAGATCGAGCCCCACCCCGACCCCGAGGAAGTCTCCGAGAAGGCCGAAGACCTGGCCCGGCAGTACCGGGCCACCCTGGAGAACATCGTGGAGGCCCGAGGCGTGCCCCAAGTGGCCGAGTTCCTCCGCGGCATCGACGAGCCGGGCGCGCTGGCCGACATGGCCGGTTACTCGCCCGACCTCTCGTTCGAGCAGCGGGTCGAGGTCCTGGAGACCCTGGACGTCGAGGCGCGCCTGGAGAAGGTGCTGGGCTGGGCCAAGGACGTCCTGGCTGAGGTCGCCCTCAAGGACAAGATCCGCAACGAGGTCGCCGAGGGCCTCCAGAAGGGACAGCGCGAGTACATCCTGCGCCAGCAGATGGACGCCATCCGCAAGGAGCTCGGCGAGGACGACGAGGAGAACGTCGTCGAGGACCTCCGCAAGAAGATCGAGGCCGCCGGCATGCCCGAGAGCGTCAAGCAGCAGGCCGAGCGGGAGCTGAAGCGCCTGGAGCGGACCTCCGAGCAGAACCCCGAGTACGGCTGGATCCGGACCTACCTGGACTGGCTTCTGGACGTGCCGTGGAGCGAGCGGACCGAGGACAACCTGGACATCACCGAGGCCAGGAAGATCCTCGACGAGGACCACACCGGCTTGGAGGACGTCAAGGACCGCATCATCGAGTACCTGGCCGTGCGCAAGCTCCGCGCCGAGCGGGGCCTGGCCGAGGCGGCCAGCGGTCGCGGCTCGGGCGCCATCCTCACCCTGATCGGCCCGCCTGGGGTTGGAAAGACGAGCCTTGGTGAGTCGGTGGCGCGGGCCCTCGGGCGGAAGTTCGTCCGGGTCTCGCTGGGAGGTATCCACGACGAGGCCGAGATCCGCGGCCACCGCCGGACCTACGTCGGCGCGCTGCCCGGTCGGATCGTGCGGGCCCTCAAGGACGCCGGCACGAAGAACCCGGTGATGATGCTGGACGAGATCGACAAAGTCGGCGCCGACTGGCGGGGCGACCCGTCCTCCGCGCTGCTCGAGGTCCTGGACCCGGCGCAGAACCACACGTTCCGCGACCACTACCTGGACGTGGACCTGGACCTGTCCGAGGTCCTGTTCATCACCACGGGCAACGTGGCCGAGACCATCCCCGGACCGCTGCTCGACCGGATGGAGATCATCCGGCTGGACGGCTACACCGAGGACGAGAAGGTCGCCATCGCGCGCGATCACCTGCTCGGCCGCCAGCTCGAGCGAAACGGGCTGAAGGCCGAGGAGGTCGAGCTGACGGATGACGCCTTGCGCGTGGTGGTCAACGACTACACGCGCGAGGCGGGCGTGCGGAACCTCGAGCGCGAGCTGGGCAAGGTGCTGCGCAAGGTGACCACGAAGCTCGCGTCGGCGAAGGCCGAGGCGCCCGTTCGTGTGGATGTCACCGATCTGCGCGAATACCTGGGCCGGCCGAAGTTCTTCTTCGAGGCGGCCGACCGGACGAGCGTTCCCGGCGTGGCGACCGGACTCGCCGTCACGGGCACCGGCGGGGACGTCCTCTTCATCGAGGCCACCGCGATGTCTACGGGCGACAGTCACGGCGAGCCCGGGCTCACGCTGACCGGGCAACTGGGGGACGTGATGAAGGAGTCCGCCCAGATCGCCCTATCCTACGTGCGTTCGCACTCGGACGAGCTTCGGATCACCCCTGACCGGCTGAATGGGCGCTTTCACGTCCACGTGCCGGCTGGCGCCGTGCCGAAGGACGGGCCGTCAGCGGGTGTCACCATGACCACGGCGCTCGCTTCCCTGTTGACCGGGCGACCGGTGAAGAGCTCCGTGGGGATGACGGGCGAGGTCACCCTGCAGGGCCGAGTCCTCCCGATCGGCGGGGTGAAGCAGAAGGTGCTCGCCGCGCACCGGGCAGGGCTGAAGGAAGTCATCCTCCCCAGGCGAAACGAAGGCGACCTGGACGACGTCCCGGAGCAGGTCCGGAACGAGATCCAGTTCCACCTGGCCGAGACGATCGACCAGGTCCTGGCTCTCGCGCTGGAGCCGACCGAGGCCGACGCAGAGCCAGAGTTCGAAGAGTCGCCGGCGGCCTGACCCCCTCCAGCCGCCGCGCGACCGGGGAGGTCGCGTTCGCGACCGAACCGTAAGCACCACAACAAGGAGCGGCCCCCCCGAGGGGCCGCTCCTCTGTCTTGTTAGCGAGGTGTGTTCGGTCCGGGCTCGAACGGCGGGCCATGACCGGGGACGATCAAGTGCGGCCCGAGCTCCAGAATCCGAGCCCGGCTCCCATGCAAGGCGGCCGGGTCGGTGGCGTAGGGATCCTCGATCGGGATCTCGGCGGTCCACCATGCATGGGTGAACACGACCAGGCCTTCGTCGGTCCTGGCCAGTGTGGAGATGTCCTCAGCCGTATGCCCTGGCGTCCGGATGAGGGAGACGTCCGGTGAGATCTCGAACCCCTCCGCGTCACGCGAGGTCCACAGGTCGCCCTGGTAGATGGCCCAGTGATCGTGGACCCGGGCGGCGGGGAACAGCGCCGCGTTCAAAGTGTGGTCGGGGTGGTGATGCGAGAACACCACATCCGTCACGTCCTCGCGACGGAATCCGTGTCTGGCGAGTGGTTCCAGGATGGAGGCCGGACCCGGAACCAGTCCGGGATCGATGATCACGACGGCATCGCGGTCGCGAACCAAGGCCACGGTCGAGGCCACTCGATGGTCGGGTCGGCCCAGGTATCCCTCGAAAAGCACGTCGACCCTGGCCACTGCCCTACGATACGAGCGTCGGTCCAGTGTCGGTCAGTGAGGGAAGGATCAGATGGCGAAGACGTTCAGGCCCGGCTTGGGGTTGCGGCTCGCCAGCGCGATGCTGAAGCGAAGGGTCGGACGGGGGAAAGGGCCCTCGTTCATGCATCTGCTGTCGGTTCGCGGTCGGAAGACTGGGAAGGTCCATACGACCCCCGTGGACGTGATGGAGGTTGGGGACCGGCGCTACATCGTGGCCCCGTACGGAGTGACGAACTGGGTCCGGAACGCTCGGGCCGCCGGCGAGGTCACCGTATCCCGAGGGATTCACTCGGAGGCGTTGCGGGTCACGGAGGTCGGTCCGGAGGAGGCAGTGCCGGTTCTCCGCAAGTACATCAAGGACATCAGGTTCACTCGAAGCTATTTTGACGCAAAGCCGGATTCTCCCGACGAGGAAATTGCCGCGGAAGCCCCGAAGCATCCGGTGTTCCGGCTTGAGCCGCAATCCGGCTAGCGCTCACCTGCGCGAACTTGTTTGATGCCGGTCTCGATCACCTTCGAGAAGGTCCAGCTCCAGCTTCCGGCCGGCTGACCTGAGCGAAGTCACGCATCAGGCTCACCAGCGTGGGCATCTTGGCGGCGACCGGGGACAGCGCTTCCTCCACGCGGATTGGTGTGGAGTCCACCAGGAGAAGGAGACGGTCGACAGTGGGCTTCATGGACCCGACGATGCCCTGGACCTGCTCCCTCCAGGACGCCATCCGCTGGGCCTCCGCCCGGACCCGGCCGGCGTACTGCTCGACCTGCGCGTTGCGCGCTGCCAAGCCCTCGAGCTGTTGCTGCAACTGGAGTACATGCTCCTGAAGCTGGAGCAGCTGCTCCTGCACCACCGCGTTGCGACTCTCCGAGTGATCCAGCGCGGTCTCGAGCTCGCCGATCCGCCCTTCGGCGGTTCGGATGCGAGTCTCTGCCTGCCGGAGCATGTGGTCCCGGTCCGAGAGGAGCTGCTCGACGTCTGTCTTGCGGTAGCCGAACAATCCCTTGCTGATCTCGTCCGGCCCGCCGA
>DASXTW010000130.1:0-10831 GCA_036505215.1 Actinomycetota bacterium
GCGTCGCTGTGGCGGTCGGGTTCCGCGACGTGCGCTACTTCCGCCGCATCTTCAAACGCAGAGTCGGGCTCACGCCTGGGCAGTTCCGGCGCCTCCGCCCGTCCGCGGGGGAGGTAATGACCGGGGAGCGCCTCGGGTAACGCTTCGAGCCGATATGGCCCTATCAGCCCTCTCTCCCTCCGCGTCAAGCACCCCCAGGAGGTGGTGAGGTAGCGTCGGGCCGAATGTAATTCGCGATCTTCTGGAGGATGTGGAGGTTCGTGATCTTCGCGTCCGCGAAGACGAAACTGACGGCGAACGCCTCGGCAAGCTCCGAGTAGACCTTCCGGTAGTCGGCCCTCGGGTAGAGCTTGTAGGAGTAGGCGACGAAGATCTGCCGCTTGTTCCTCGGAGTCGACAGCGCAGCTGGAACCGCGATCGCACCCGAGGCCACCTCCGTCGGCCCGGCGGATCCGGGTTGGGTTGGTCCGGGGGCCGCCGCGAAGCTGCCTGGCCGGGGAAGCCGCCT
Source organism: Actinomycetota bacterium (assembly GCA_036505215.1). Lineage (GTDB taxonomy): Bacteria > Actinomycetota > UBA4738 > UBA4738 > UBA4738 > DASXTW01. Next base: position 509 of record DASXTW010000130.1, read on the forward strand.
AACCGCCCGTCTTGGTCGAGGGGCTTTTCAGGTCCGCCGGGAAACGCCGCAAAAGCGACCTCTCGGGTCCGGCCCGCGGCCCGGCGTGGGGTCCGACCGGCCCTTGTGTTCCCACGTCGGGAAACGCCGCACAAGCGGACGGTCTCGGATCCGGCCGAAGCGTCTCTCATTGACGCTGAGGCGAACGCCTCCCACCTCTTGGGTGGAAGCCGCTGGAGCCTTCGGGTTCCTGCCCTTTCCATCATCTGGTTGTGGCTGTCGGGTCGCTGGCCAGATCCCTGGCTCACCGCCAAGGCGGTTTCGCTGGTCTGGCGCGAGACCATCCAGCCCACGGCTCCCATCAGCTCGTCATTCCGTTCACTAGACAACGAGGCAGGCGATCGCCCAGACCGCGGATGCGGAATCATCTTCCGCTAGTTAGGATGCGCCGGCGCTCCTCGTACTCCTCCTTGTCGACCTCGCCTCGGGCGAACCGCTCGTCCAAGATGTCGAGCGCCCGGTTGCCCTCCGGTCGGCGACGCGTCCCTCCACCGTCCGAGAAGGATCGGACGAGGATCACAACGCCCACGACGATGAGCGCGATGAACAGGAGCGAGAAGAGCATCATCCCAAGCCCCCACCAACCGCCGTCCCCCGGCTCCCACATCACGCTTGCTCACCCCCCACTTTCATCCACTCTACGGATGTCATCTTCGATGACTGCCGGCCGTTCGGCCTGACCGAAAGGGGTCGGTCGCCTGGCGTCGTGTCCCAACGCTCGGACACACGTCTAGCTCCCCGGTCCCTCAGGTGGCATGATCGTGATCGGCGCGTCGAACCCCGAGTACCGCTGGTCCATGAAGTGGGCGTACCCGCGCATCTCTGCCTGCCTGACCAGGCCGGAATCGTCGACCCAGACCCGGAACCAGTAGGGCGCGCCGTTGAGCGGTCCGTAGGAGGACAGGATCGTGGTTTCCACTGCGCCGATCCGTGCCTTTCCAACGATCCGAGTGTCGAGGATCCAGTCCGGGACGTAGTCCCAGAGGAAGGAGCTGACCTGGAACGGCGGATTATCAGGCTGCACGATCCAGACGGCCTGGATGGCGGCGGACAGGACGAACCCGATGACGAGGGCCCAGAGGATTTTCCCAGGTCATCCCGAAGGCGAGGCTGAGGGCGTGGACGATCCCGCCCGTGATCCCGGCAGCGGCGCTCGACCCAGCCAGGCTCATCCCTGCAGGTGGTCCGCGACCTGGTGCACGACCTCCTTAGGAGACACGTACATGACCCCGCCATGCTCGGGTGCCCCATAATCATGGACCCAAGCCACGCGGCCGTCCGCGGCGACCAGGATGAAGGTATGGCCCGGCTCGCTCGTCGGCATCATCCAGGACGAGGTCCCGTAGCGGAACCACACCCTGTTGGCCTGGTCCGACAGCATCGGTTCGGTGATGCCGAGCTGCTCCCCTTCCCTCCGCCATGCGCCCACCGAGTCGGGTGAGATCGAGAGCAGTTGGACCCCCAGAGCCCGGAACCTCGGATCGTTCTGCAGGTCGACCACCTGCTGCATGCATCCCCCTCAGCCGGGGCCCATGCTGAAGTACAGGAGGACGGGCTTGCCGGAGAAGCCAGCCAGCGACACGTCCCCTCCCCCAGCTGAAGGGAGCGTGAACTGCGGTGCCCTGGCCCCCACCGCGACTGGACCGCGTGCCGGGGCAGCCGTCTGGCTCTGCGAGCAGGCCGCGCCGACGAGCGCCAGGGCGGCCACCGTCGTCACCGGGAGCCGAGCTGCTCTCTTCCTCATGGCGGCACTCCTTTCGGCGGCTCGATGGAGATCGGTCGATCGAAGTCGTAGTACCGGTCGTCCATGAAGTGGCCCTGGGCCCGCATCTGGGCCTGGCGCACCAGACCCTCGCCATCGATCCATAGCCGGAACCACACGGGCGTCACTCCGCTCTTGCCGAAGAAGACAACGATCCGGGTAGGGACTCCCTCGACTGTGGCTCGCCCTAAGATCCGCGCGTCGATGAACGGACGGAAGAAGTCCCAGATGAACGAGGGAACATCTGGCGGCGGGCCCCCATGTAGGACCTGCCAAGAGCCCTCCCCTTGTCTCAGATACCGGGTGCTCCCGATCCAAACCATCTGCGAGCCGCCAGAAGACTCAGTCACGATGCTCTCGAACCTATCCGGCGCCTGGAACGCGTACCGGGAAGGGACGACGGCGAGACCGGACGACAGTGTCTCATCCAAGCGATACGTCTTGAGCTCGTGCATCCGGGTCATCATCTGTGCAACCACCTGGCTTCCCTCCGGGGCGGGAAGCCTCGGGATGTTGAAGGTGGACATCCCGCCCTTTGGCCCGCCAACGGTCACCGATAAGGTCTCGCCACCCTGCAACTCGGCCGCAGCCCGTCGGCAGGTGTCGCCGCACGTGGTCACTGGCACCGCGCCGTTTCCTACGGTGAGGGTAGTGGTGAGCTCGCCTGCGGCATGGTTCCCTTCGAGCGGCAGCAGATAGAGGAGGAGGTCGTTCATTCCGGGGCGGGCGGGATGAATGGTCAGGCCGACCAGCACCTGCCCGGCGTGGCTACCCATCGTAAGGTCCGTCCCAGCCCTGGGTAGGGCGGAGACAGAGGGTGTCGCCTGCCGAGCCGCCTCTTCCTCGATCATTCGGCTGGGCGGGATAGGGAACGCGGCCATGACCGCCGCCGCGGCGACCACAAACACGGCTAGCGTCCCTTCGAACCGGAGATGGGGACGCCTCCGCCGCCACGCCACGAACGACAGCGGGACCATCAACGCGACCAGCCCGATCTTGACCAAGAGCACCTGTCCGTAGGAGGAGTCGACCAGGGCATGGAACGTCCCGAGCTCCTGGATGGCTTGGATGGCGCCGAAGCCCATCGTGACGGTGAAGGCAACAAGCGCGGGAGGCGAGAATCGGATCAGCAGCTCGCGGGCCGCCCCAGAGCTCCAACCGCCGGGAGGCCTCAGGGTGGCAAGGGTGAGGATCCCTCCGGCCCAGGCTCCAGCGGCCACGAGGTGCACGGCGTCCACGGTGATGCCCCACCAGGCGGGATGGATCGCGGCCCCGTGGCCCGAGGCGGCGAGCGCGCCGACGGCGGCCGTCACCCAGAGCCACAGCGCGGGCCCCCCGACCACCGCGACGATCAGCGCGAGGGCCTCCAGGTCGAGCCTGGACACCCGGGCCCATCCGGCGAGGCCGGTCGTCAGGTAGCTCCACATGCCGCCGAGGGACGCCGAACCAGCGGCCGAGAACGCCTCGGAAGACACCACGGCAAGACCGCTCGCGAACGCGACGGAGAGGGGAACCACGAGGCGAGGGCGGACCCACTCGAGCTCCGGAGGCCGCCGGGCGAGCTTGCGAATGACCAGCATTCCCACGGTAAAGAGCAGCGAGAGGTACTCGACCCATCGGAGGACGGCGATGGCGAGGTCCCCTTCTCCTGGCGCGGTCTGGGCCGTCTCGGCCGAGCTCGCGGGGGGCGTGACCCCGACGCCGAACTGGAACGAGCCGCGCACCGAGTGGCCGTCTAAGGTGCTCACCGACACCCAGTCCACGGTGTACACACCGGACGCGTTGGTGTTGAGGGGGACGCGGATCTCCTGCCTCTCGGAGACCCCGTCCGTGAACCGACCTCCGGTGGGGTCCGTCACCGTTGCGGTGGAAAGCTTCGGGTTGAGGGGTTCGGTGAACTCCAGCACGACCACGCCGGGAGCCGTGCCGAGCCTCTGGCCCGCCTGGGGCTGAGACGAGGCGAGGACGGCGTGAGCGCTAGCCACGCCTGGCGCGGCGAGAACGACGAGGATGATCACCAGGCAGAGGACGACCTCTCGCGTGAAGGTCCGTCGACGCCCCTTCAGGCGCTCGTCATGGCAACGGACCATGGCGCGAAGTACTCGGGATGACACAGCTTTCCTGCGGTTTCCGGCCGTCAGATGGGCGGCCACTGGTGCCTCGAGAACCACCGAAGGAGCGGGGTGAAGAGCGGAAGCCACTGCCCCGTGATCATGAGGATTCCCATCAACACGAGGACGCCCCCACCGAACAACTCGATCGCACGGCCGTGACGCCGGAACCATCCGAAAGCTCGACCGGCCCGGGCATATCCGAGGGCCAAGAAGACGAACGGAACCCCGAGACCCAACGAGTAGACGAACAGCAACGTTGCTCCCGAAAATGCGGTCCCGGTGGAGGCGGCCGCTGTCAGGATGCCCGCGAGGACGGGTCCGATGCACGGGGTCCAGCCGACGGCGAACGCCATTCCGAGCGGCATCGCCCCCAGGGGCCCCGATCGGATTCTGCCCAGGTCCACACGACGCTCTCGGTACAGAAGCGGGATCCTCAACAGCCCCATCGTGAACAGACCCATGAGGATCACGAAGGCGCCACCCACCCTAATAAGCGTTTGGCGATTCGCCAGGAGGACAGACCCGAGCGCGGATGCGCTCGCACCGAGGACCGTGAACACTGTGGCAAACCCCAGGACGAACAGAAGCGCTGCTCCCACAACGCGAGCTCGGACCGCGAGGATCTCGGAACCCGACCCGGCGACACCGCCGACGTACGACACGTACCCGGGCATGAGCGGCAGGCAGCATGGCGAGGTGAAGGAGAGGACCCCCGCGACGAACGCCAAGGCGTAGGGGCCGAGGGCGCTCATGGGCGGCCTCGATTCAGGACATCCTCCAGCGCCCTATGCAGGATTGCGGCGTCGGTATACCCCGTGAACCCGTAGACGATCCGCCGCGACCCGTCGATGATGAAGGTCGTCGGAAGCCCAACCAGCTCGTAGTCGAAGGCTCGCTCGCCGGCGGGGTCGTAGACGCTCGGATACGTGATCCCGAACTCCCGCTCGTACGCTCTCGCGGCCACCTGGTCGTCCCGGTAGTCGACGCCGAGGAACCGCACGCCACGATCCCGGTACGCCTCCCAGGTGCTCTGGAGCCCGGGAGCCTCCCGTCGGCACGGTCCGCACCAGGTGGCCCAGAAGTTCAAGACCACGACATCGCCTGCAAGGTCGCTCAGCCGGATCAGGCCACTCCCGCTGAGGGCTGCCATCTCGAAATCAGGCGCAAGCCGATCGTCAGCTTTGGCCACTGCCTTGTAATTGGCAATGGTGATCCCCGATTCACCGCTAGTGCCACGTGACCGGAGCTCCAGCACCGCAAGGACTACGACCAGAAGCATGACCCCCAACGCCGCCATTCGAATGCCGAGGCGCGCGTAGCGCTCCGCATCGCCCCCGAGCGATTCGGGTCCTCGGCGCCCTGGGCCGTCGGGCTGCGAATTCATTTCGGCGCCACGGGGAACAGCCCCTGAGGTCGATCGATCGTGCTCATGCAGTGTCGTGCTGGAGAGTTGGTGCTCGCAGGCGGGTGGTGGCGCACACGGAGGGTTTGGCCTTACTCACGGAACGAGGGCTCCTCTCGGTTTGGTCAGGCGAACCCCCGGGCCGGGGGCTGCTAGACGAACGAGAGGGGCTGCGGAGGTCTCTCGACTGAGCGCACCAGAAAAAGGACGCGTGAAGAAGGCGAGGCCGCGACTGCGAGCTCACGGAAACCGAGGGCGACAAGCATCAACGACGACAGGATGGCGAGGCAGAGCCCGATGCCGCCGAAAGACCCGGGGGACTGGCACTCCGGGCAACCCGTCGTCATCGCCATCCCGATCCCGAGCGGGATGGCAAGGAGAAGGACCAGCAGCACGAGCGCAATGACTGCCAGGGCCTTCAGCATCGGATCGAACCTATCACCCAGCGCGGGGTCCAGCTAGGCATGGTCGCCGCATATCGACCTAGCAGGAGGACGGCCCGGCCAGAACCAGTCCGCCCGCACCGCTGAGTATTCGGATGCTCTGTCCTCTTCCGTCTCCATGCCGACCGTGGCATGTTGGAAGGCGACAATCAGCTCACTAGCGGGGCTATGCCTCCTTCGACAGGGGAAATGAGCCAACGAGGGAGAACCCAGAATGAGCTCACACGAACTCTCGGCCTCGATGCATGTGTCTGGAGGGGTCGCCGAGTTCACGGTCAGCACCGCTAACCGCATCTATCGGCAACAGCTCGTAGCGATTGGCTTCGCAGAGAACAGGCGACGACTCGTTCGCCCGACATCTCAGCGTCTCTTCGAGAACTTCTCTCGACACCTCGAGGAGATCCTCCTTGCAGCATGCCGGAATGCGGCCGGTCCGGCATCGATGTGGCGCCCAGGGACCTCGACTTCGCGGTCGGCGATGCCCATGTCGTCGGTCGTTTGCTCGAGGACTTGCTGGTGGAGCCCGTCACCAACATGAAGCAGTGGGTAGCCCACTGGTTCGGCCGAGCCTTCCATGGAGCTCTCATCGAATGGGTATCGGATGTCCATCCAGATGCCGAAGATCAGGGACTCGAACAGGGCCCCGCCGCCGCAAACCGGCTCGACACTATTCGGTGGGCTGGCCATGCGGTTCGCGTCACTCCGCTTGACCTTCAGTTGGCGGTCGCGGAACGACGCGGTCAACAGGAGCTAGCCGGAAAGATCCGAGGGCTGCTCGGGCACTAGTACTTCTCCGTGCAGTGTTGGCGCAGCTCCTGGAGTGTGGCCAAGGGTGGCGGCCTTTGCCCTCCCCCAACCCTCGAACCCGAAGCCTGACCCCAGAACCCTGAGTTGATCGGCTAGGAGCGGCTCGGCCTGGCCGAAGGCGTCAAGAGGTGATCCCTAAGGGGGAGCGGCGTTCGGCTCCTCCCTATACTCCTAACCTTCAAACGCAGGGCGGCCGTTAGTTGATCAAATCGACTTCGGTAGGAGGGCATCTGGGGGCGCTCCATCTCCTGACCCCCCACGTGTTTGAGTGCGAAGAGCCTGCGAAACAGACCCGATCACGAGTGTGAGCCGTGAGAAGTTCCAATCGGTCCTTCACGAACTAACCTGATCTGCGAGGCACGTCAGGGCTTCCCAATGCCTCGCGTGCGGCACGTAGAGTCCCCGACGGATCATCGAGCAGTAGGAGCGGGAGAGCCCTGTCGCCCGCACCATCGAGGGAATGGTTACCGACTGCAAACCTGGCAGGATTTTCTGCTCGAAGACCTCCCTCGACGGAACCGCGTTTCCTCTGCCCTCGAATTGCTTCATTTCCTCTCGGCGCCTAGACAGTGCCGCCGCTCGTTTCCTGGCGGCTTCACCACCGTGCGCGGGATCTCGTCCGGCGGCGCGCATCTCAGCGAGGGCTCTTGTGGCTGCCTCCGAGGCGCGAGCAAACGCCTCGCGGTGCCCATTTCCAAGGCAGCCGTCGCAGTACTTCCGGCCGCGAGCGATGACCAGCCCGCAGAGGCGGCAGCCTGAGAGCGGCTGAGTTGGCTTCTTCGTCGGTTGGCGCCGGACTCCTCTCCTGATCCCGTCGCGGCCCCTGCTCCGCCTGTCCTGGGTGAGGGGCGTTGGGATATCCGCCGGCCGAAGGCCCGCCTCTGCGCCCAGCATCCGAGCCACTCCCTCCGCTACGGGACCGACGTGGGCAGACCAGGATGGAGCGGTCGCAGCGAGCACGTGCGTGAGCGGTGGGACGAGCCGACATGTTCCTTGCCTCGTCTCGTGGAAGTCCTTTGCCCGAAAGACATGGGAGGACAGTAGACCGAGCACGTAGGCGTCGACTTCGGGCCTTACCGCCTCCATCAGATCGAGCGCCAGCGAGTCACGGGACCGCTGGTCGGCGTGAAGAACTCCAAGCCCGGGATCGAGCCCCATCGCGAGGGATGCGATCCTGGCTTCCCCTTCGAGGAGGCCGTACAGATAGTTGAGCATGGCATTTGCGGGATCAGCCGCGAGACGCGGATTCCCGGTCAGCGGCGATCCTCGTCGATTGAAGTGGTGCCAGTGTCCTGGAACCCGCCGGGCATCCGATCGAGAGAAGCTCGTCGGTAGCCCCTCCCACGCCCCCCAGTAGGCGGCCGCGGCGCGCGCTTCGAGCGCTCGGAGCGACTCGACGTCCGTAGCTTGTCCGAGGGCTTGGTGGGCTTGGTCGACCTTCGCTCGAGCAGCTTCCGCTCGAGGAACATTCAGGAGCGCCGTCAGCTGACCGCGGAGCTTCTGACGGAGGATCTCACGAGCGATATCGGACCCCACAGAGGTTCCCAAAGCCTTGGCCTGGGCTCTTCGAAGTGCCGGATGGTCGACCCCGAGGGCGCCCGAGGTCGCGAGGACCCGCCCGCTTCGGTCGATATGCAAATAAGCCGCCCCGACGTCGGCCAACCATCGGATCGCCTCAAGGGTGACAAACCCGGCATGACCCAGGAGCACCACGCGCCGAAGACCCGACGATGAGCGAGAGAACTTTCCGGAACGCCTGAGGTCGGCGAACCCGTCCTCGACCACGAGGTGCCCTCGGTTGACGTAGACCTTGACCCCATAGCCGTCGACGACGAGCACTCCGTCGCGAGGTTCAAGGTGTGGAAGGGGTGCGGTAGTCTGGCTTTGCATACGGAAGACTCCTTTCCGCGTGCCGCGCCCCCGGGCTGCCTACCACAGCTGCGGGGGCATTTCCTGTTGCGCTGCAACCATTCTACGCCATCCGGGCTGCCTAGGCCAATCGATCGACTCCCACCTTCAACGCCTTTGTTGGCCGCTCGAAGAGCCGACGGCCGAGGCGAGCTAGCTTGTATTCCTGCTCCAAGGAGCAGCGTGGGCATCGGAAGTGACAGACGGTCTTCGATGCCCGGTGCCCGACCTCTCCTGTGAGGGAGAACCGGCGCCGGGCGGGCGCGAGACGGGTCCTCGTCGACTCGGGCCGCGCAGCGACATTCTCACGGGGGAGGTACCGGCGCGTCGTGTCCTCCACGAGGCCGTACTCCCTCTCGGCGTGGTAGGCCACGTAGCCGCCAAGCGACCCCTCGCACCGCCCACACATGAGCTTGATCGGATCTGACCACCAGATCACGAGCGCCCCCTCCGGCTCGACCCCGTCCCAAGCCTTCGGGTAGCGGCGCGTCGTCGCGGTGGACCAGATCCCCTGCACTGCGTTCGGCGATGGGTAGGACACGGGGGTCGTCAGGATCGTGCAGAGCCTCCCGTTCGGGGCCCTGTGCAGGGATCCGCCGAGGACGATCACCCGCTTCGCGTTTCGCCCCATTGCCGTTGCCCACTTCCGAGAGTACCCTGCGCTACAACACACATAGCCGCCGCCGCTCATCAAGAGCGGCCTGCGGTCGGCGCCTTAGGCGGGCCACGCCGTGGAACCCCGCCGCTGCCGAAGCATCTGGCCCGTGAGCACACCGGGCGGAGGCGGAGGCAGAAAGGGAATGGGCGCCCATGTGCCCTCGTAGTTATCGCGTCCGGAGCCTCGAGGATCTCCGGCGTTTGTCCGAGCAAGAGCGGGAAGAGCGACGCCTGGCTCTTCGCGCGGTAAAGGATGCCCGCCAATACGGCGTCCCGGTCGAAGCCGCGGCGGACGTTCTGGGAATCGACATGCAAGCCGTCCGTCGTTGGGCGAACGAGGCCCTACGGCCTGCGTCGGGAGGCCGGACCTACCCCACCGAGACCGACGAACTCGTTCGGTTCAGTCCCGTCGTGCTGGAGGGCGAGTCCCAGATCGCAGCGCTCGTCGGGCCGGAAGAGGCCGACGATGCCGAAGTGGCGTACGACGTCCAGTGGCGCTTCGCTCACGGTCGCGCAACGGCGGATGAGCTGCGGATCCTGGAGGGACGCCGGATCGGAGGCAAGCTCGTCACCGCGGACCCCGAGACCCTCCGTCGACTCGCGCTTGCCAACGATATCGATCCTGAGGACCCGTATCGGGAGATCCCCATCGAGGGCTCCAATGAGTGAGGGGTGCGCGGCGTGCGGGCATCCGATCGTGCGGAAGCACCATGTGACCGGTAGGGACGAACGAGGCCGCTACCTGGATCCCGAGCTCGTCCAGGACCTTTGCCACGACCATCACGAGCTGGTCCACGACGACCTGAACACTCTGGAACTGGAGAGGGTGACCCAGGCCCTCACCTGGTTCGAACGCGTGGAGAAACGGCTCCGGCATGGGGCCGCATACTGTGCCCGTCTTGACCAGGCGAGCCCGACCACGACGCTCTACGGAATCCTCGCCGAGATCCTCGGACGGTGGGCCGACGAGCTCGCCCGAGGAATCCGGCTCCTCGACGAGCTCTACCCGGACTGGCGCCGACATCGGGACTTCTATCCCGAATCGTGAGTCTGACGCTGAGAGATGCATCGCTCTCCCCATAGCGGTGCGGGTGTTCACACGACGGAGGCGCCGTGAGCGTGAATGGGAGGATCGAAAGCCAAAGCCAGTGAGACGCCGTTACCCGGCGGAGGCGCTCGTCTTCGACACCG
>DASXTW010000131.1:0-2367 GCA_036505215.1 Actinomycetota bacterium
CTGGAGGGGCTTGGCTTCGACACCGGCGAGAGCCAGACCCCCATCACGCCGGTGATCACCGGCGACGAGGAGAAGACGCAGGAGTTCGCCCGGCGGCTGTTCGATGAGCGCGTGTTCACTCCGGCCATCGTGTTCCCGACCGTGGCCAAGGGCCGGGCCCGGGTCCGCACCATCGTCACCGCGGAACACACCGAGGAGGACCTCAAGGAGGCCCTGGAGGCGTTCGGGCGCGTGGGAGGCGAGCTCGGCCTGCTCTGAATGAGCAGGAAGAGCCCCTCGACCGATCAGCTCCCGGGGACCCTCAGCAGCGAGAGCTGCCCGCCCTCTCGCTTGAAGGTGGTCGGTGGTTGGGGATCCAAGGCCACGAAGACGTCGTGGGCCTGAACGTCCAGGAGCCAGGCGCCTGCGCCGAACCATGTCGACACGTCGACGATCCCGCTCGATTCCCAATCGGCGTCGTTCACCTGAGCGATGACGGTCCACGAGTTCGCGGCGAAGTCGTAGCGCCAGACTCGCGAGAAGCCCTGGGCGGTGTCCTCTTGCACCATCAGGCTGTTCACGCTCGTCCCCAGGTTGTCAGGCTGGTGGATGGCCGTGGCCTGGACGCCAGTCGGGCCCAGCGTGTCCCCGTTCAGAAGGATCGAGAAGCTCGCCACCTTTCGGGGGTTGTCCGCCGAGAACTCCATCCGGTACACGCGCCCGTTCGGGAAGGCGCCGGCCGTCCCGCTGGGGCCCCGAGTGAGTCTGCCGGTGGCGGCTTGTGGCGGGGTCAAGCTTTCCGGATACACCATCCGACGGTCACCGGTGTCTGCGATGTAGACCACGCGCGGGTTGTTCCTGTCGTAGGCAGTGTCCTCCACCCGGATGAACTGGAAGATGTTGTTCTCATTCGCCCAGTTCTCCAGAGCCTTCTGGGGAGTGGGACCCACTTGCCCCCGGGCGATAGCCCTCGGCACGCGGATGAACCGCCCCTGCCACACGTCACCGCTCTGGATCTCGCCGTAGTCGTTAGCGCCGTTGAATGGATCGGCCTCGTCCACCTTTCCCTCATCGGTCCCGGTCACGCGGAAGGCCCACAGGCTCCCCTGATCCGCGACGATCGCGTCCTCGTTGTCGGCCAGATACAGATAGAGCTGTGACCAGTCCGGGAAGGGCGGCGTGAAGAACGTATCGTCGCCGGACAGGACCGCGATCTGGTCCCATCCGCCCGGGATCACCATGTCGTTCTCGTGATTGTGGCGGCCCATCCCCGGGACCTGGCTGAACGCACCGGTCGCCGGATCCAGGACGAGGGCGTAGCCCGCCTGGCGGTTCGGAGCGAGGGAAGCGTCCGGCCCGTACGGTGCGCCCGCCGGGACGGGGATGATGTCGTTGGACTCCTCGTTGGTGAAATAGAGGTAGCGGTCCAGGCCCTCAGCTGGCCCCGCCATCGTGCTCGAGCAGAATCTGATGAACCCTGCGCTCGACGGGAGTGCAACGGAGGCCGCGAGCACGCCTCCGTCCGTGGCGTCCAAAGTGAGCTTGGAGACCGACGAGTCGACGAAGTCCGCCAAGCCCCCGAACGGCACGCGCGACTGCTCGTGGTTCACGAAGGCATCCACGGTTCCGGCAGCAGAACCGGGCATGACCCCGATGCCGTCGGGGATACCCTCGAACATGAAAGAGCCGAGGGTCTCCCCGCTGTTGATGATCGGCGTGAGCGTCGAGTCCGCAGGGGCAGAGGCGCTGAGGGTCAGCATCGAGGACTGCGCCGTGTGGTAGCCGCTCGCACCGGCGCTTGTCGCAAACGTCGCGATGACGGCGAAGGCCGCGATCAGGGAGAGAGAAGCACGTCGCCACGCGGGGGGGATCGCCACGTTCGACCTCCTTCGAGGGGGAGATGCTATTTGACCCCGGCGCAAGGGGGCCGTGTCAAACCCACCGCTCAGCGCCCGGCGTGTGAGTCAGGCTCTCAGGCCGGCGAGGCGGCGACCTTGGCCCGGAGGCCGGCGATCAGCAGGTCCAGGCCGAACTCGAAGTCGACGTCCGCGTCGCACTCCGCCATGAGCGGTAGGAGCCGCACGAGGTTCGGGAAGTCCGTGGGTGGGAGCTCGCTGGCGAGCTGGACGTGCTCGGCGTGGTGGTCGCGTTCGCCCATCCCCGGCACGGGGTTGGCCACCTCGTTCAGCACCGACCCCATGATGTAGCCACCGAAGGCCCGGAAGGCGTGGACGACGTCGGCCTCCGGCAGCCCGCCCCTGCCGAGCAGGTCGAAAGCCCACTCCATGGGCCGCAGCCGCTCGGGCGAGGACGCCGGATGCTTGCTCTCGGCGAAGAGGGCGATGACCGTGGGATGGGCGATCATCAGGCGGCGCCAGGCCCTGGCCC
>DASXTW010000132.1:0-3964 GCA_036505215.1 Actinomycetota bacterium
TTGCGGCCGCTACTCCGACGGGACCGGCTCTGACCGGACCCGTAGCTCAGTCTCTCCGTCTGTTTGACGTGCTATCGGAGGTCCTCCGCCTGAAGGGATAGGCCATAGGCCGCTCAGGAATCGGAGTTCGTGTCCCAAAACGTCTCTTGGGGGTCAGGCTTCGGGTTCGAAGTTAGGGCAGGGCAAAGGCCGCCCACCCTTGGCCACCGTCCAGGAGCAGAGGACACTGCACGGAGAAGCAACTAGTGCCCGAGCAGCCCTCGGATCTTTCCGGCTAGATTCTGTTGACCGCGTCGCTCTGCGACCGCCAACTGAAGGTCGAGTGGAGTGACGCGAACCGAATGGCCAGCCCACCGAAGAGTATCGAGCCGGCTTGCGGCGGCGGGGCCTTGTTCGAGCCCTTGACCTGCGGCATCTGGATGGACATCCGATACCCATTCGATGAGAGCTCCATGGAAGGCTCGGCCGAACCATTCGGCTACCCAGTGCTTCAGGTTGGTGACTGGCTCGACCAGCAAGTCCTCAAGCAAGCGGCCGACGACATGGGCATCGCTGACCGCGAAGTCGAGGTCCCTGGGCGCCACATCGATGCCTCGCACCGCCAGCGCTGCGCTTCCGGCCAACCACCATCTCACCTCGGTGCCTTCCACCCTCTTGAGGAACTCCGTCAATGCCTCCTCCCAACGGATCGGACGCATTCCGGCATGCTGCAAGAGGATCTCCTCGAGATGTCGCGAGAAGTTCTCGAAGATGTACTCGATGTCTGAAGAGGCGCTGAGATGTCGCGCGAACGAATCGTCGGGTGTTCTCTGGAAACCAATTTCAACAAGCTGCTGCTGATAGACGCGGTTAGCGGTGCAGACCGTGAACTCGGCGACCCCTCCAGACACCTGCATCGAGGCCAAGAGTTCGTGTGACCTCATTTCTGGGTTCTCCCTGGTTGACTCATTTCCCTTTGTCCAAGGAGGCATAGCCCCCGCTAGTGAGCTGGACCGTCGCCTTCCACCATGCCACGGTCGGCATGGAGACGGAAGAGCCAGAGCACTCGAATACTCAACGGTGCGGGCGGACTGGTTCTGGCCGAGCCGTCCTCCTGCTAGGTCGATATGCGGCGACCATCCCTAGCTGGACCCCGCGCTGGGTGATAGGTTCGATCCGATGCTGAAGGCCGTGGCAGTCATTGCGCTCGTGCTGGCGGTCCTTCTCCTTGCCATCCCGCTCGGGATCGGGATGGCGATGACGACGGGTTGCCCGGAGTGTCAGTCCCCAGGGTCCTTCGGCGGCATCGGGCTCTGCCTCGCCATCCTGTCGTCGTTAATGCTTGTCGCGCTCGGTTTCCGTGAGCTTGCAGTCGCGGCCTCGCCTTCTTCACGTGCCCTCTTGCTGGTGCGATCGGTCGACAGACCGCCGCAGCGCCTCTCGTTCATCTAGTACGGACCCCTGGGTTTCCCGAACAATCGACAGGAGTACTTGTCTATGAGTAGTCCTAAGCCTTCGCTATGCGACGTCCCCCACCTGCGATTACGAATTCCGCGGACACACCGCTCAACGAGCACGATCCATCGACCGCAGAGACTATTCCGGGTGGTGCTGGGGTGAATTCTCAGCCCGACGGCCCAGAGCGCCGGGGTCACGACTCGCAACGGCCCGGGGGCGATGCGGAGCGTTACGGCCGTCTCGGGAAGCGAATGGCTGTGTTCGGGATTGTGCTCTTGGTCGTGGTCGTTGCGATCCAGGAGTTCAGGTCACGTGGCACGAGGGTTGAATCGGGGATCACGATCGCCAACTACAAGGCGGTGGCCCAAGCTGACGATCGGCCCGCGCCTGACTTCGAGATGGCGGCCCTCAACGGGGGCGACAGGATCCGACTGAGCGATCTCACAGGTGAGGTCGTGGTCCTTAACTTCTGGGCCACTTGGTGCGGACCGTGCCGACGGGAGGCTCCCGGGCTACAGAGCACTTGGGAGGCGTATCGGGATCGTGGCGTGCGGTTCCTCGGCGTTGACTACCGAGACGACCAGGTGGCTGCGAGGGCGTACGAGCGGGAGTTCGGGATGACGTATCCGAGCGTCTACGATCCCGCCGGCGAGCTGGCCTTCGACTACGAGCTGGTTGGGCTCCCGACGACCTTCATCATCGACCGGTCGAGGCGGATCGCCTACCGGTTCATGGGGTACACCGACGCCGCCATCCTCCGAAAGGCGCTGGAGGATGTCCTGAACCGAGTCGCCACGTGAGGGCCCTGGGCCCCTACGCCCTGGCCCTCGTCGCGGGGGTCCTGTCCTTCACCTCGCCTTGCTGCCTGCCGCTCACGCCCGGATACGTGTCCTACGTCAGCGGTGTCGCCGGCTCGGATTCCGAGATCGTCACGGTCCGAGCTCGCGTTGTGGGAGCAGCGTTCCTGTTCGTCCTGGGGTTCTCCACGGTGTTCACGCTGCTCGGTGCGAGCGCGTCCGTGCTCGGGTCAGTTCTCCTGGCGAATCGCCAGACGCTTATCAGGGTGGGTGGCGCCTTCGTGATCCTCATGGGTCTCTTCACGATGGGGCTGTTGAGGATCCAGCTCCTGTACCGGGAGCGCCGAGTTGACCTGGGCAGAATCCGATCGGGGCCGCTTGGGGCGGTGCCGCTCGGGATGGCCTTCGCCGTCGGCTGGACCCCATGCATCGGGCCCGTCCTCGCGAGCATCCTGACAGCGGCGGCCTCCACCGGGACGGCATTTTCGGGAGCAACGTTGCTGTTCATCTATTCCCTGGGCCTCGGGATTCCGTTCATCCTTTTGGCCGTCGGTTATGCCCGTGCCGGGCGAGCCTTCGGATGGTTTCGCCGTCACGGCCGTGCCATCGAGTTGTTCGGCGGGGCCGTCCTCGTGGTGATGGGGACCCTCATGATCACGGGGCAGTGGCTTGCTCTCTTCACCCCGCTCCTTCGGTGGTTCTCGAGGCACCAGTGGCCTCCCATCTGACGACCGGGAACGGCCGGAAGGCCGTGTTATGCGGAGTACTTCACGCCATGGTCGATTCCCATTACCACCGGATGAACAGGCGCCGACGGAACAGGATGCAGAAGGTCGTCCTCTGCCTGCTGATCCTCCTCGCCGTTCTGGCTGCGCCGGCCGTGGCCAGCGCTCACGCCGTCCTCGCCTCCTCTCAGCCCCGGGCGGGCCAGCGGCTCGGCACGGCTCCCGGCGTGGTCGTGCTGGAGTTCACCGAACCCCTCAACCCGAAGCTTTCCACCGCCACGGTGACGGACCCCACCGGAGGTCGGTTCACGGGCGGGGTGAGCGAGGGGCAGGAGATCCGCGTCCCCCTCAGCACCAACGCGTCTGGTGTCTACACCGTCGACTGGGTGTCGGTGAGCACCCTGGACGGCCACGCTGTGCGCGGCTCGTTCCGGTTCGGTGTTGGGGTCACGCCGGCTGGGGGCTCGGTCGAGACGGCCCAGACCTCGCCAGGAGAAGGAGACCTCGCCATCGCCGTCCTCCGGTGGGTCGAGTACCTCTCGCTGCTCTTTGCCGTGGGGATGCTGGTCATTCGCAGGCTCGCCCGGAGGTCGCCGGAGCTCGAGTGGGTCCGCCCTCGCATGGTGGTTCCCCTCTCCGTCGCGTTCGCGAGCGGTCTTGCCGTGGTGTCCTCCGAGGCGTTCTCGGCCGCTGGTTCGGCGTCCCTCGGCGGCATGTGGAGCTACCTGACGACCGGCCTCGCCGGCTGGGCCCGGGTGTCCAGGCTCGACCTGGAGGCCCTCGCGCTGATCGTTGCGGTGGTCCGGGGGCCCGCGCTGTGGCTCTGGGTGACGGCCGCCGTCGGCGCCCTCGCCGCCTCGGGCCACGGGGCCGCGATCCATCCCGCCTGGTGGGGCATCACCGTGGACGCTGTGCACCTCGTGGCCGCTGGAGCGTGGGCCGGAGGGATCCTCACCCTTGTCAGCCTGAGGCCTCCCGGCGGTTGGAGCTCTGGGGCGGCCCGCG
>DASXTW010000133.1:0-6497 GCA_036505215.1 Actinomycetota bacterium
CGGTCCGCTCGCTGGACCCTGGGTGGGGCCTGGATGCGGCCCGCGGCGACTACGTCGACATGTTCAAGGCGGGCATCGTCGACGCGGCACGGGTGACTCGCTGCGCCCTTCAGAATGCCGCTTCGATCGCGGCGCTGTTCCTGACCACCGAGGCGGTCGTAGCGACGAGGTCGGAGAAGACGCCAGGAATGCCCGGAGGGCCCGGGGACATGGAGTTCTAGTCCAGCTCTCGCCAAAGGGACTGCTTGCGAAGAGGCCGTCGGCAGCCCCCGACAAGGGAGGCATCATGTCGATCATCTTGCAAGACCCGATCCATCTGGAGAGTCCATCCCGTTCGCCGGTTCGTCCGGCAGCGCCGCTCGATCCGCGAACGGCCTCCGGGGAGCGCGAGGTCTCCTTCGAACTCGAATCCCGAGGTGGCTATCGGCGAACGGTGACCGGAACGATCGCCTATCTCGACGACGAGGCGCAGACGTACATGGTGCTCGCACCCGAGGAGGCGCTGATCCGGGTGCCACTGCGGGACATCAAGAGGACGATCGAGAGCGTCGTGTAGCGACCATGGACACAGTCGCCCTGAGAGATACTCATGATCAGTTCGTCACGAAGCTGGCACGGCGAAGGTCCCTCTGACGAAGAGTGGTTGGCTTGTGGTTCGAGTCGCCCCTTCGACACGAAGAGACTCCACTCCGGCCGTCCACTCACGACGGAGCCCCGGGCTGAGTCCCGGACTGAGCGCCGGGGTAACCGGCGGGCTGCTTCTGACAGTCTGGGGAGAGCGAGGATCTAGCTGGACGATGTGTGAACCGCCTCCCGCTCCTGTCCGCGCTACGAAGTCAAGCATCTGCCTAGAGACTCTTGTGTAAACCGAGGAGGGAAGCGAAGGCTCCTCGTACGTGGAGCCCTCGAAATTCCGTAGTGGACCCGGGTCGTGTGAAGGCCCGGTTCCACATTTCGAACGTCGTCTCGCCTTTCGGCCGCTCCCCGCGGGAGCGGTTCTAACGAACCGTCAGCGCCTGGCCGTCCGACCTCGGACCTGTCCTTAACACCGGATGAACGGGGTGAACGCGTTCTTCTGAGATCGCCGAGGCCAGGTCATTGGGATTCGGTTAGGGGAGGGGCCTGGGCTCGACCTCGGATTGAGAATGATCAGCTTCCCGCCGATTGCCTTGGTGGACGGCCTGCAGCGTCACGCGCCGGTCGCTCATAGCTACCCAGTTGGGGCCGACGAGCATCCCGCCGACGAATCGCGCCGTATGGAGGAGGTGGAACTGGCCGGGCGTCGCTGCGACGGCTATGCTCATCGGCTTCCTGCTGCGGATGCTGTAACAGGATCGGTGAGAAGAGTTGCGACACCCTGCCCGTGCGTCGCCCCTCGAATAGAACGGGGAACGCTGTCAACGGGGGCGAAGGTTACAGCGTACGAACACCGGTGAGCCCGGCCCCAAGCTCTGGGTGAACAGCCATTCCCGGGGCCAAGTCGCCTGAGGCCGTCCTGCTGGGCCTAACGGTAGTGACGGGCCTCATCCCCGGGGCCAAGTCGCCTGAGGCCGTCCTACTGGGCCCGTCCTGCTGGGCCCGTCTTGCTGGGCCTAACGGTGGTGACGGGCCTCGTCGACACATTCAGCTGCCTCGTGCTCGGGCACGTGTTCGTTGCCCACATGACGCGGAACGTCGTCTTTGCTGGGATTCGCGCTCGCCGGCGCGGTAGGTTTCTCCATCTCCCCTTCGCTGTCCGGCTCGGAGCGTTCTGCCTCGGCGGCGCGTGCTGGGGGCGGCTAGCGATACCACTCGTCGGGCGGGCAGAGAGCTTGAGCGCAGGCCCAGGGCGGTGCACCATGCCCGTGCGCGCCAGGGACGGGAGGTGGAAGCGATGTGGTATCGGGTTGGCCTGCTCTTGCGGGCGGACGTGGATGATGAGGGGCTGCACCAGATCCTGGTCATGGCGAACACGTACGCGATCCTCCGGGTGGAGGAGGCCACCCGAGATGCCGATAGCGGCGACTGTCGTTTCACGGCCAGGATCAACGCCCCCAGCGCCGAGGCGGGGCTCGGCTCAGTGCTCACCGTCGTCTCCCAGGTCTCGGGACATCTCGGGCTGGCGGAGGAAGCCTCGCTTCGCCAGGCGGTTATCGAGCGGGAGGAACCGGTGCTTGGCCAGGGCGGCTCATCCGAAACGGCCCCCCAACAGGACGTGCGATGAGGAGGTCCGGCCCTCCACCGCCCTCAGGATGGCCCCACTTTGCTCCGACCATGGGAAATCCTGGACCTAGGCGAGTCGGCCGTGGAGGCCATTCGGGAGCCTGATAGGGGTCTCGTCGTTGGGCCCCAGACTCCCCCGCCGGGAACCAAGTTGAGCGCCTCAAGCATCAAAGAAAGCATGATCCCGTTGCCGGTTGGCCTCCGTCTCGGCGTTCATCTTGCTCGCCGCGTGCGGACGCCTCCACCACGGAAATGAGCGCAGCACGGGCCTCGCTCCAGATGTGGCCGGTGTGTGAAGCGAGGGGCGCCCGCATTCTAACGTCCGAGGTCCGGCCTCGTCGCCTCAGGTCGGGTTGCTAGGCCTCCACTGGCCAGGGCCGGAGCCTCCACTCCGGGGTGGCAATTTCTGCGGGTAGGTCCACCGACCAATCGCTGGTCAGGTGTGGTGAGGCATGTCGGTAAGTAGGCCATGGAACTGGGTGATGAGTTGCTGCCACGAGTTCGAATAGCGTCCCCTTAGGTCCACTCCCATCGACTATTGACGTCTGAGAAGAGGCCATCGATACCCCGCCTCCCGCTGACGATCGGCATCTGGTGATCCTGGCCGCCGGGCAGGGCGCTCGGGCGGCGCATAGATGCCCGATCGTGTTGTCTTTCGTCGCGTCAAGGATCGGCGAGGCGCTAGCTGAGCAAGTCCTCCAAGGCGCGGGTGGCGTCGACCAGCCGCTCCGCGGTGAGTCGGGCCACGAACCGGTGGAAGGCGGCGGCCAGGGCCGGCTCGGCGCGCTCCATCCGCTCGAGGGACGTGCGGGAAAGCCGATGGATGGTGCACCGATCCTCTGCCACTACGGTGGAGGATCGGGGCGCGCCGAGGTAGAGAGCCACCTCCCCGACGACCGTGGGGGGCATCATGGTCCGGAGGCGCTTCGAGGTTCCGTCGGGCAGCTCGAGGAGCACGGTCAGCCGCCCGCGCTCGATGAAGAACAGGTCCTCAGCGGGGTCTCCTTGCTTGACGAGCGGCTCTCCGGCCTCGAGCTGCATCGGCTCGAGGTAACCGCGGAGCCGATCCATGTCGACCGTCGAGGGCAGCTCTGACTCCAGGCCTGCCAGGAGCGCCCCGGGTGGAGGGCGGCCCTCCACCGCTTTGGCCAGGAGCTGGTCCTCGCACCATTCAACCCCGTGGTCGAGATCGGCGAAGAAGCGGATGCCCCTCGACTCGGCCAGCCCCAGATGTTCGAACTGCCGCTGCATGAGCGGAGCGACTTCGGTCAGGACCAGTGAGATCCCGCGGGAGGCGGCGAGCTGGAGGATCTTCTCGAACGACAGGATCGCGGACGAGTCGAGCCCGGTCACCCTGCGGAAGTCGAGGACGATGGAACGAAGCGGGCGGGTGCCGGCTTCGAGCACCCGCCCCCGGATTTGCTCCAGCAGATTGTTGGCCGTCCCGAAGAAGATGTACCCCTGGAGTTCCAGAATCCGCACGCGGTCGCCGTGCTCGCGGAGCACCTGGCGCTCAGCGGCCGGCCGCTCGACCTTGCTCCTGTAGACGGCGCTAGTGAGCTCGTGCTTGACGAACTGTGTCCGGCTGTAGTTCACGACGAAGAGGACGATCGCGGCGATCATCCCAGCCCCAACGCCCTGCAGGAAACCGAACGCGCCGATCACGCCCAGGATCAGCAATACGACCAGGTAGTCATCGCGGGGGAATCTCGTCGAGGCATCGACTACCCATTCCATCAGGAACCCCAACCCGAGGAACAGGATCAACCCGCCAATGACTGGCGTCGGGATGTAAGTGACGATCTTCGGCCCGACCAGGATGGCCACAGCGCACACTGCGGCGGCCGACCCCGCGACGAGGCGCGACGAGGTTCCCGTCTTCGGCCCGAGGATGGACAATGACAGCGCCTGGTAACCGGCCATGCCACCGCTCACTCCAGAGGCGATGTTGGCCCACCCGGCCGCGCGGAGTTCGCGGTTAAGGTCGACATCGCGGCCGATGGCGAGTTCGACGCCGGTGGCATTGAGGAGGAGGGCCACGACGATCAGGAAGATCACTGGCAGGAGGCTTCCGAGGTGGTGGGCAACGACGGACCAATCGGCGTGCGAGATCGCGGAAGCCGTGAGTGGCCGCCACAGGTGCCGATTGGGTACGCCCGTGAGGAGCCAGCCGGCGCCACGCGCTTCCCGTGGCGAAGTGCCGGCCGCCGCGAGCCCCACGTAGGACAGGCCGATCGAACCCATGACGATGGCCGGGAGCACAAGAAGGTGCGGGCGGCGTCGTAACGCGACGAATAGCACGACCGCGAAGACCAGCCCCGAGGTCCACCGAGCTAGCGTCACGGGGTCGAAGAGATCAGACAGGTTCCGGATGGTGACCGGGATGCCGGCCATAACCCCGATGGCGCCCTTGACGAGGAGCCAGCCGGTCCCGGCCAGGAAGCCCCCCACTACCGGGTAGGGGATGAACCGGACCATGTTGCCGAGCTTGAGCCACCCGAGCAGCAGGAGGACGCCGCCAGCGGCGAGCGAGGTGATGGCCAATGCGGCCACGACCGTGAGGAAGGTGTCGCGGTCGGCGCCCGGCAACTCGTGGGCGATGGAAACGGCCACCAAGGCCGTGACGGCTGCGACCGTGTCCTGGGGAACGGCCACCATCACGGGGACGGAGCTGAGGGCTGCGACGGTGACCAGGATCAGGACCGAACTGGCGAGCAACACTCCAACTGCGGCCGGGAGGTGCGCCGAGAGATCTCCGGAGAATATGAGTGCCGCAAACGAGACCTGGATAAGCACCACAACCACGCCGACGGTCGCTCCGGCAGTGAAGGCTGGGGCGAACGAGGCCCAGGCCAAGCGTCCACGCGCCGCGCCTGGTCGGGCAACGCTCTGTGGGGTCCCCATAACCTCGTTCGATCCTTCATTCCGAATCCGGGCGGTATTGCGTCGCGCCCGCCGGTCATCGTCACCGCAGGTTAGTCCGGTCGGCGTCTCGGCGGAAGGAGTCCGGGCTCAAAGGAGGGTCACCTCGTCTACTACGTGCCAGTTACAAACCGCTAAGGCAGGGGGAGTCCGCCGCCCGTGTTAGCCATCTCCCTAGAGCAGGGATGACTGATATCCGGGCTTCCCGACTCAAAGCACGGAGGAGCGGGATGCCGTTCACACATCGTCCCGTCAGGTCCACTTTCCTTTGCCTCAGGCAGCCGTGAGTACCTCAGGCTCATCTACGGCCCGGAGTGCACGGCTGCCGAGCACTTGGAACGGCTTCGCGAGAGGAACCTTGGTCACAAGCGGTCGCTGGCAGTCCGAGAGTTCGCGCTTGGCATCGAGGCATTGGAGCGCTTCGTAAACAAGGAACCTCTGTACAGGGTGCACGAGTGCGTGTTCGGCGTGCTGGCCCTGGAGAGCGAGCTCGTCGACCCACGCTTGTAGTTGTCGGCGCAGGCGGATCACATCCATCCTCTCCGTCATCTCCGAGGAGTCATGACCGCGAGCGTCGAGATCGCCCCGCCGATACCAACGAGAACGCTCGGTGACCAGTCGAAGATGATCCAGGAGACGAACACAAGCGCGGTCGCCACCCAAAGGCCGGCGAAGACGGCTGGGGGCAGATACACGCGTCGGGACCCGCCGGGTCCTGGGGTTCCGAGCACGACAGGTGGTGCGCCCTCCGTTGCCCGCCCGCTCTCCAAGTCTCGTAGCCACAGCGGCTTCATGAACGCGGGTGGCCTGAACATCCATACGATCGAGAAGATGAGTCCGACCCAGGTGGTCACAACCAACGAGATGAAAAGCGCTCCGGTACCAGACCCGGGCTGCGTGGCGACGCCGGCACCGGCCATAAGGGCGATGCCCGCCGGAAGAAGAACGAAGACTCGGTTGCGCACCCACGGTGGCGCCCCCGTCTGGTACAGCGTGTAGAAGGTCATGTCCTTGCCGGCTCGCACTCGAAAGGCCTGAATGACGCAGAGGGCTCCGAACGCGAACGTGAGGGCGGGTCCCCAGCTCATCTCATTCGCCGCCTCTCGTTCGGATTCCCTTAGGGTAGGCGCCCTCGGATCTGGTGGGTTCTGGCTCGTTCGGTTCCCCCCCCGACGGGGTATGAGAGTGCTGGAGGTGAGAACGATGGACGACAGCAAGCGCTTGGAGCTGGAAGGCAAGTGGGATCAAGTTCGAGGCCGGGTGAAGGAGTCGTGGGGCGTACTGACCGATGACGAACTGGATCGCACCGAAGGCAAGTGGGACCGACTCGTCGGGCTCATCAAGGAGAAGACCGGGGAGTCGACAAGTGACGT
>DASXTW010000134.1:0-8231 GCA_036505215.1 Actinomycetota bacterium
AGCGCCGACTCGTCGGGCCCGCTCACCGTACGGAGGCAC
Organism: Actinomycetota bacterium; assembly: GCA_036505215.1. Taxonomy (GTDB): domain Bacteria; phylum Actinomycetota; class UBA4738; order UBA4738; family UBA4738; genus DASXTW01. The sequence goes on from DASXTW010000134.1 coordinate 40, forward strand.
CACCTGCCGCATGAGATCGGAGATCGAAACCTCCTTGCGGTCGACGGGGACGCGGTTTCGCTCCATCCGGGCCAGAACGAGAAGGTCTTCGGCCAGTCGGACCAGGCGGTCCGTCTCTTCGGATGCGTTCCTGAGAGCCGATTCCAGCTCGTCGGGACTGCGGCCCCGGGCCAAGGCCAGGTCCAGCTCCATCTTCAGCACGCCCAGGGGTGTCCTGAGCTCATGGCTGGCATCGTCGACGAAGCGGTGCTCCCGCTCCAGCGCCTCCTGGAGGCGGTCGAGCATCGCGTTCAGAGTCGTGCCAAGCCGGGCGAGCTCATCCCGCGTGTCCGGCACCGAAAGCCTTCGGTGGGGCTCGGAGGCGGAGACCGCTTCGGCTTCCTGCCGCATGTGATCGACGGGCCGGAGGGCCCCGCCGACCATCAGCCAGCCGGCCCCCGACGTCAGGATCAGCGCGATCGGACCGCCTATGGCGAGTGCGATGAGCAGCTGGTGCAGAGCGTCCTGTCGATCGCCCAACGTGGCTCCGACGATGAGGAAGACCCTATGGCCCGATGAATTCACTGGAACCGCGAGGAGCCGGAGGGGGTCCGAATCGATCCGGGGGATGGTCTCTATGAAGAAACGCGGCCCCCGGATGGACCGAAGGGCACCCGAGGAAAGAAGGGGAGCTTCCGACGCCGCCGAGCTTGCTCGAACCAGGTGTCCGGTGTCACCGAGCACCTGAGCGAATGATTCGTCGGGATCGATCAGTCGGCCTGCGGAAACGATGGCGCCCGAGCCTCCTTCCTCGACGTCGGCCAAGATGGTCTGGACTCGAGCCCGGAGGCCGAGGTCCACGGACGCCAGGATGTCCCGGCCGACGCGGAAGTAGACAAAGGCGCCGAACCCCGCCAGCACGATCGCCATTCCGAGCGCGAAAACCAGCGTCAGTCGCAAACGGATCGGCACGATCATGAGGACCCGCCGTTTCGGAGTCGGTACCCGACGCCTCGCACTGTCTCCAACGATTCCTTCCCGAAGGGCCTGTCGATCTTCTCCCTGAGGTACCGGACATAGACCTCGACGACGTTCGAGTCCCCCTCGAAGGCGAAGTCCCACACGTGCTCGAGGAGCCGAGACCGCGTGAGCACCTCTCCCGGGTGGCGCATGAAGTATTCGAGCAGGGAGAACTCCTTGGGCGTCAGCGCGATCGTTCGATCGCCACGACGGACCACCTTCGTCGCCGGGTCCAGCGACAGGTCGTGCACGGTCAGGACCGGCGGACGCTCCCGGCCACCTCGGCGCATCGCCGCCCGGAGCCGTGCCAGGAGCTCCGTGAACGCGAAGGGCTTGGTCAGGTAGTCGTCCGCTCCCACGTCGAGTCCCTCCACTCGGTCGCGGACGCCGTCGCGGGCCGTGAGCATCAGCACGGGGGCCCATTGGCCGGCCTCCCTGATGCGGCGACATACCTCGAAGCCATCGAAGTCGGGAAGCATGACATCGAGCACGATCGCGTCGTAGGGGTTCTCTGAAGCGATCCAGATTGCGTCCTGGCCGTTGGCCACCAGGTCGACCGCGTACCCCTCCTCCGTCAGGCCGCGACGAAGAAGCCCTGCCATCCTCTGCGTGTCTTCCACGACCAGAACTCGCACCCGCCACCTCCCGCCCCGATCCTGGGGCGCGATAGATGAGACAGCCCTGAGAGGCCGACAGGGCCCTCTCAGCGTCCTCTCAGGATGGCACGGTCATGGTCACCCGATAAGGGCCTGCTCCCAGAGGCTGCTCGAGGAGGGCATCATGACTTCGAAACTGATCGTGGCCGCTTCCGTCGCCTGGCTGGTGGGCGTGTCGTGCACGTCCTCTCCAGCCTCCAGGTCACAGGAGAACCTGGGGCCGAGCTCGCCGGGGCCCGCGACATCTGAGCCTTCGCTCTCGTCGTCCGGTTCGTCATATCACCCGACAATCAACCCCGCAGACTTCGTGCAGACCATCGACAACCCTTTCCTTCCCTGGATCCCCGGGACGAAGTACGTCTACCGAGGGATCAAGGACGGCGAGACTCAGCGCGACGAGGTCGTCGTCACCGATCGAACGAAAGTCATCCTGGGGGTGACCTGCGTCGTCGTCTCGGACATAGTCACGCATCGGGGCAGGCTCCTTGAGAAGACCGAGGACTATTACGCGCAGGACAGCGAGGGGAACGTCTGGTACTTCGGCGAGGCGACGGCCGAGTATGACGAGAGGGGCCATGTCACGACCAGGGAAGGATCGTGGGAATCCGGCGTGGACGGGGCCCAGCCCGGCATCATCATGCCCGCACACCCGCAGCTGAACGACGCGGGCCGACAGGAGTACTACAAGGGCCACGCCGAGGATATGTTCTGGATCGTCAGCCTGACCCAGCCGGTCGAGGTTCCTTTCGGGAACTTCACAGACGTCATCCAGACACTCGAGTGGTCCCCGCTGGAGCCAAAGGTGATCGACACGAAGTTCTACGCACCAGGGGTCGGGGTCGTTCTCCAGGTGGCCGCGGCGGGGGACAGGGAGCGAGCCGAGCTTGTGAGCCTCACGAAGCCGTAACCGCGGCTCCCCCCGTGGCCACGTAGATTTGACTAGCCCGAGGGATGTAGCTCAGAATTGCTCGCCTTGTTCGGCGGCTCACCAGGAAATCTCATGCTTCCCGCCCGCTACGGCGCCCCACGCACCGGTTCCAGATCCCCTCCAGGAAGGAGCCCTCATGGCGCGCCGCTCTCTCGCGCACTCGGTTGGACCTGACCGCCGGCAGAAGTCGTTCAGTCTACGATCCCTCGCCACGGGGATCGCCCTACTCCTTGTGGCAGCCCTCACCATCACCGCATTTTCCGCACACAGGGGCCGGGCAGCTACTCCGCGGTCGGGAACGATCGGTCCTCCCTCGGGCACTTCCGTCAGTTGGGTGGGCCACCATTACGTTGCGGCCGCCATAGCCGATCCCGCGGCCGGCGGGGCCGGATGCCCGCCCGAGGCGGACCCGGCAGATCTGATCTGCGACCACTTCTTCCTCACGGTGAACGTCGCTCCCAGCTACTGGGACACCCACACCGGCGGCGCGCGGGTCAAGATCAGCTGGGCCAGCGCCAGCGACGACTTCGACATGTACGTCTACAAGGACGGGCAGGTTGTCGAGCGCTCGGGGGGGAGCACGAACCAGGAAGAGGTATTCCTCCAGAGCGCCTCGGGCACCTATGAGGTCCGGGTCGTTCCCTTCCTGGTCACCGACGAAGGTGCGGACGGCGTGGCGACGTTCGAGTCGGTGGATGGCGGGCAGCCGCCCAACCCCCCGCGGGAGACCGGGGGACTTGGGTTCGGCCCGTCCACGGTCATCGACGCCCAGCGGACGGAAGGGGAGCCGCTGAACTTCATCCACCCCGGCCCGTCCGGCCCAGGCAACAGCGCGTACTGGGAGTCCGGTCCGTGGGGGACCACCACGCAGCAATCCTTCGTGCACCGCTCGGTTGACATCGGCGACCAGTACAACATCGTGAGCCCGATCGCCCTCCGCCCCGACCAGGGTCCGGGAGGCGGGGACACGGACATCGTGGTGGACGACCAGGAGACGGCCTACTTCACCGACCTCGAGGCGCTGGTCAGCCTCGACTGCGCGGTCAGCAACGACAACGGGAACAACTGGCGAAGGAACACAGCTTGCGTGCCGACCCCCGGCGTGGACCGGCAATGGTTCGCCCTGGACAACGGCCTGACCTCTGCGGCGACCGACAACACCGTGTTCCTGGCGTTCAGGAACGTGGCCGTGGGCGTCCGGATCTTCTCCACGCCGGGGTCGCTCGGACCGTCCGACCCGGTGGGCGGCCTGGTCTACACCGACTCCTCCGCAGGTGCGCCCGCACCCGTAGCACCGGACACGACCTGCGGCCAGATCCGGTTCGACCCGGTGGACCGGTATTTGTACTACCCCTGCCTGGTGGGCAACCACATCCGGATGTCGATCGGGCACGTGGACCCGGGGCAGCGCACCGGGATCGTGTACACGAACGTCGACCTGCCTCCCTCACCCGGGACCGGTGAGGTCGGAGACCTCTTCCCGGCCGTGGCCACCGATCAGGCCGGCAACGTGTACGGGGTGTGGATCGACGAGGTGGACCACAACGTCTACTACTCGTCGTCCACCGACCACGGCCAGACGTGGAGCACGCCGTTCCAGGTCAACGGCAACGACACCAACTCGAACGAGTTCGCGTGGGCCCAGGCCGGTTCGGCGGGGAACCTGGTCGTGGCGTGGCTCGGCAGCCCGTCTCACCTCGACTCGGACAACATGCCGTCCTGGTTCAACGACCGGGTGGCGGCCAGTCAGTTCCCGTGGTTCGGCTACGCGTCACTCATCACCAACGCCACCACCGCTTCGCCCTCCTTCGCCCAGCAGAAGTTCGCGGACAAGCCCGTCTACTACGGGCAGATCTGCAACAGCGGTCTCGCCTGCTCGGCCACGGGCGGAGACCGCACCATGGCGGACTACTTCGGGTTTTCCCTGGACCCCGACGACGGGGCGATCCGGGTCGTGTACAACGACGTGACCAGCCAGCATCACGGGGCTCATCTGTTCGAGTCGCGCCAGCTGGCCGGCCCCACCGCGTTCGGCGGGAGCTTGAACAAACCGGTTCCAGGGAGCCCGGTCTCGGACCCGACCGGCGACGCTCAGGTACCCCACTACGCTCCGGGCGGTCCCGGTCCCAACCTGGCGCAGTACGACTTCACCGGCCTGAAGGTGAGCCGTCCCAATACCGCCACCCTCCGGTTCGAGATGACCCTGAACGACCTGTCCAGCCTGGACCCGCCGCCCGGAGAGGTCTCAGGAGTGTGGCTGACCAGGTTCCAGGCGCTGTCGGTCGGCGACGATGGGGAGGAGGCATACCGGATCTTCTACGTGGGCGCCGAGTCCACGGGGGGCGATCCCCCCACGTTCTTCGCCGGCAGTGGAGATTCGGCGGACCCGGACACGGGCGCCCCGGGTGATGGCTGCGTGACCCGGAACCCCGAGGAATGCAAGGTGGTCCTGTACCCGGCCGAGGTCTCGGCCACCGGGAATGTGAGCGGCAAGACCATCACGATCGAGGTACCCGTCGAAGGCGGCTTCGGGGCGGGCCGGCCGATCAAGGGCGAGATCCTTCACAACGTCACCGGGCTGACTTTCGGCAGGAGCCCGACCCTGCCCGGTGCCCCTATCGGCGACTTCCTGTATACAGAGGCGGATGCCACCCGGAGCTTCGACCTCAACCTGGTCCCACAGGTAGCGGACCTCGAGGTGGTCAAGACCGATGATCCCGACCCCGTGCACGTGGGACAGAATCTGACCTACACGATCAAGGTCACCAACAAGGGACCACTGGCGGCGTTCGGGGTCACCTTGACCGACAACCTGCCCAAGAACGCGGGGTTCGGGTCAGTCAGTACGAGTCAGGGAACGTGTTCGATCAAACCGGCCAAGAGGCTGGTCACTTGCAACCTCGGTAACTTGGCAGCGGGGGCCACCGCGACGGTCACCATCATGGTGAAGCCCACGGCGAAGGGAATGATCAGCAACACGGCCCAGGCCACTGCGGCGTCACCGCCCGATCCGAACACGGCCAACAACAAGGACACGGAGCCGACCACGGTCCTCCCGTAGCGAGGCTCGCGATGTGGAGCTGCCAGGCGGCGGGCGGAGGGTTCCCTCTCCGCCCGTCACGCGTCGCTGGGACATCTACCGCCACTCGATAGTGGAAACTTGGACCGGCTCCGAGGTTCCCTTGAGGCGGACGGACCTGGGTTCGGAGGCGAGGAACCTGGAGCTTCCGGCCTCGAGGACGGCATGGCTCGCGAGGATCTGCCCGCCCTCGGCGATCGAAGCGATCCGAGCGGCCTCGTGAACACCTTTGCCCCTGACCGCACCACCTGTTCGGAGGACTTCCGCTCTGTGAAGCCCGATTCGGACCTGAGGAGAGAAGCCGTGAGCCGTGCGATGATCGGCCAGGGTCCGCTGGACGGCCACCGCACAGTCGATGGCTGTGGTTGCATCTTCGAACGAGACGAAGAAGCCGTCGCCGGCGTGGTCGATCTCTTGCCCTCTGTGGGAGGTAAACAATGACCGGAGCGTTTGGTCGTGCCAGCGGATGAGGTCCTCCCAGGCCTCGTCCCCGATCGCCTCCACGAGCGGCGTGGACTTGACGATGTCCGTGATCATGAGCGTCTGGCCGACTCTTTTGGCCCCACGACCGAAGCTGGCGCCGCCGAGCAGCTCAGCGGCCTGCTTCGCGTCCGGCCGGGCACCAAGGGACTCGAACGCAGATAGGGCGGCTCGAAGATCCAGCACCGCTGACTCCTCATCGCCCAGCGCGCGATGGGCACGTGCCATGTGCATGCGGGCTCTGGCGCCCTCATAGGGGGCATCGATCTCACGCCATAAGCCGCACGCTTGACGGAGAGACGTCAGGGCTCCAGCAGCATCTCCTTCGGCCAGACGCACGGCCCCGAGGGCAGAAAATCCAGCCGCTTCGATACCGGCCGACCGGAATCCCTTGCCGATGGCGACCAGTTCTTCAGCGGCCCCGCGGCCGGTTGCGAGGTCTCCTGCCGAGATGGCGATCTCGACCTGAGCTGGGAGGAGCCTGGCTCGGGCGAGCGGATCGGCTGTGTGCTCCGCGAGGGCGCGCGCGATCGATGCGACAGCGGCCTCGATCTTGCCCTGCGCCAGCCGAAGCATCGAAAGCCCCGGCTCCGATTCATGGCCCAATTCGTGCGCCTGGCCAATTGCGTGCTCGGCTCCAGCCAGGTCGCCGACTCGGAGCCTGATTTCGCCCATCTCGTAGAAAGCGGCGGCCGCGTAGTTGAGATTGAACTCTTGCAACTCCTCGCTCGCCAGGCGAGCCTCCAACTCTGCCTCGCGCCACGCGCCGCGTAGACGCATGATCTCCGCCCGGTAGACCCGACACATCCCTGGGAAGCCCGAGATGGCCTGGCGCTCGCACCACCGCTTGGCCGCCTCCGACCATTCGCCCGCCCGGCCGTAATCGGCCAGGTCACGGCAGGCCGAGATCATGTTGCAGTAAATGGCCGCGGTCCAGTAAGGGCCGAGCTCACCACCAACGGCGGCCACGGTCGCCTCGTCCATGAGTGCAAGACCCTCGGGGACCTGACCCTTGGCGATCAGGATCCTTCCCTGGTCATGCAGGGCTAGAGCCATCAACTCCCGGTCGCCGAACCGCGTGCCGATGTCGAGAGCCCTGCTGGCATGGTCAAGCGCGGTGTCGAACTCTCTCATGCCCTCGAAGGCAACGACGGCTCGAGTCCTCTCGAGGTAACCGTGCTCGACGGACTCGGGCTGTTGGGCAAGGATGCGCTGGGCTCGATTGAGCCAAGCTGTCCCGACCGCCGAAGCGCGCTTGGCGTAATAGTCCTTGGCCAAGGCCAGGGCAACCATTGCAGCGCGAAGTGGCTCTCCGGAAGCCGAGAGTGCGGCATACGCGCGCTGACGAGCTTCGATGCACTCGTCCAGTCGCCCGGTCCACCACGCTGCTTCGGCCAGGCTCTCCAGATCCTCGGGTGTGAGCTTCTCGGAAGCGTCTGCCTGAACGAGGAGGTCGAAGCCCTCCCGCCACGCATGTCGATCTATCGCCTGCCTTCCGGCACTCAAGGGTTCGAGGATCGGGCGGCTCACTATTTCCTCCATCCCCATTTCCACAGGTGGGCCTGTGAAGATACATCCGTTCCCTGAGTCGCGGCCCGGGAGACCAGGGAGATCCGCCATCGTGGGATTCCGCTGAGGGCCCCCCGCAGCCGATCAAATTACAAGCGTGTAATGCTGGGACAATTAGACACTATTCGAACCGCCGCCACCAGGCTGTTCAGGCTTGTGGAGCCTTCCTAGCGGGCTCTGAGCGAGGCGTTCGTGAGGGCCAGCACCATCGCGCTGGAGAGGAAATCACTCCCGAAACGTTCGGGCAGGACCATTCACGCGGCGGAATCCAGCGAGCACAATCGGGCGGATGTTGGGGCCAACCGCGAGGACGCTTCCCTGGTTCCTCTGGGCAAAATCGCGATGCTGCGTGACGCGTCTAGACTCTATTCTGGGGCGGAAGTCCACTCGGGGGCGGTCGTGCAGCCAGTAGAAACCAAGTACGCATGGCTGGGACGCGATCGGATCGCCTACCAGGTCCTCGGCGAGGGGCCGCCCGACC
>DASXTW010000135.1:0-27170 GCA_036505215.1 Actinomycetota bacterium
ATCTGACCAGACGGTCTGGTTCACCTCCATCGACCAGGCCATAGAGGAGATTCGACGTGGACGGATGGTCATCGTCGTTGACGATCCAGACCGGGAGAATGAGGGCGACTTCGTCATGGCCGCCGAGAAGATCACGCCGGAGGCCATTAACTTCATGGCCACCAACGGGCGAGGCATCATCTGCATGCCGTGCACCGGTGAGCGGCTGGACGAGCTCCGCATCCCCATGATGGCGGCGGCCAACAGGCAGGGATCGCGCGAGACCGCCTTCGCCGTCTCGATCGCCGCCAGGGGCACGACCGGCGGGAGCAGCGCGTATGCCCGGGCCGCCACCGTTCGGGCCGTGAGCGATCCCAACACACAACCCGAGGACATCCAGATGCCCGGTCACCTCTTCCCGCTCCGAGCCCAGGACGGCGGGGTGCTGAGGCGGGCTGGCCATACCGAGGCGGCCGTCGATCTGGCGAGGCTGGCCGGGCTGTATCCCGCGGGCGTGATCTGCGAGATCATGCACCCCGACGGGACCATGGCCCGCCTCCCCGAGCTTCAGCGCGTCGCCAGGGAGCATGGCCTGAACATCATCTCCATCGCCGACCTCATCGCCTACCGGCGCCGGAAGGAGAAGCTCGTCCGCGAGGTCGCGAAGGCCACCATCCCCACGGTCTACGGACGGTTCAAGGCACACGCTTACGAGAGCTTGGTAGACGGTCGTATCCACGTCGGTCTGGTGATGGGCGAGGTCGGCGACGGTCGGCGCGTTCTGGTCAGGGTGCACTCGGAGTGCCTGACGGGCGACGTCTTCGGGTCAATGCTGTGCCAGTGCGGGCCTCAGTTGGAGGACGCACTGGCCAAGATCGGGGCCGAGGGTCGGGGGGTGGTGCTCTACATCCGGTGGCACGAGGGGAGGGCCATCAGACTGAGCCACAAGCTGCAGGGCTACCGGCCCGACGACGCGACAAAGGACACCGCAGAAGCTAACGAGGCACTGGGCTTTCCCGCCGACCAGCGCGACTACGGGATCGGGGCACAGATCCTTTACGACTTGGGGGTGCGGAGCATGCGGCTCCTGACCAACAACCCCCTTAAGCGAGCGGGCTTGGAGGGGTACGGCCTGTCCATCGTCGAGCGGGTGCCACTGCAGACCAAGACCCACAGGGAGAGCATCGGCAACCTACGGACCAGCGGAAGAAGCTCGGCTACCACCTCAAGAAACTAGACCAAGAGGCGGTCGAGAGCCCAGAACACGGTTAAGTGACCCTGGCGGGAGTGAGACAGCCGGCAGTGAGAAAGGCCAGGAGAGGCTCCGACGCCTTGGGTAGGTCGGTTCCTCATCGGCGCCGCCATTTCAACGACGTCTATGAAGTTCGATGGATTCGCTGACCTGGCCGCGGGCTACGAGCCCGTCGGCTCCACGTGTGATTCTACGAGCGCGTCCATGCGGACGCCGGTAGGAGCACTGGGGAACGACGTCTTGGCACTTCCTCGAGTGCCATGGTTGAGCCAACGACTGGGTATCGAACGCCCACGCAAACAGACTAGTCGCCCGGAAGAGAGCCTTGGAGTCTCCTGAGGCTGGCGTGGAGGTGGCCATCTCTCGCTCCAAGTCTGACCAGACGTATAGTCCGGGGATGGCGATGATGGAGTCCGCAAATCGCGTGTCCAGAGCGGGAACGTTGCGCCCGCGTCGGCTTGTCATCGGCATCACCGGCGGCGCTGGAGCTGCTTACGGGGTGCGCCTCCTCGAGGTGCTGCAGGCAACGGACGTTGAGACCCACCTCGTGATGTGCGACTGCAGCAAGCAGGCGCTCCTCGCTGAGACCGGCCGGACCCCGGCCGCGGTGTGTAGGCTCGCGGACCGCGCCTACCAACCCTCGAACCAGGCCGCCCGCATCTCCAGCGGATCCTTCCTCACCGACGGGATGATCATCGCTCCCTGCAGCACCAGGTCGCTCGCGGCCATCGCGAATGGCCTGGCCACGAACCTCGTGCATCGAGCGGCCGACGTGATGATGAAGGAGGGGCGAAAGGTTGTGCTGCTCGTCCAGGAGTCACCACTGAGCTCAATCCAGGTAGAGAACCTGGAGCGGCTGGCCCGAGTCCCTGTGGTGGTGGTTCCGTCACTCGCTGAGCACTCAGCAGCCGGGACCCTCGTAGAGGACTTGGACCTCATCGTCGCCCGGCTCCTGGGGCATTTCGACATCTCCCTCCCGCTGCAATGAAGGGGCGTCCCCTCTCCGCCAGTTCCGGCCCAGTGGCAGGAGCACTAGGGGGACGACTGCGGCAGCGATCAGCGCTGCCCTGAGCCCGATGATGCCGGCAAGGGCTCCGATTGCAACGCCGGCTGTAGCGCCCGCGCCGATCTGCGCCGACCGGAAGACGCCGAGCAACATCGCCCGCTCGCCAAACCCCTCGAAGGCCAGCAGGTTCGCCACCGGCCCCAGACCGCTCACGAAAGCGGCGAAGATCACCGCCGCCCAGACCGTCGATTGGGGGCCAGGCGCGATCGTCCACCACAGGCCGGTCGCCGCGAGCAGCACCCCCAGCCGCCGGGCCACGCGCAGGGCGCCCGTGCGGTCGGCTCCCTGCCCTGACACCAGCTTCGCCGGCACCGAGAGAACGCGGGCCACCCCCAGCATCACCGCCGCCGCCGAGGGCGACAGCCCCCACGCGTGCACGGCAAACGTGGGAAGGAACGCGACGGCGCCATACTGGGAAGCCGCAGCCACTCCGCCCACGACCAGGGGGACCCCCAGTAGGTGTCGGATGGAGAGACGCGGAGCACGGACCTGAGCATGCGGCTCGGCGATCCGAGTCTCCGACCGGGGGCTGGCCACCCGGGCGGGCATCCGGGCGAAGGCCGTGGCCACGGCGCTTGCCCCGGCGAAGGCGGCCGCAACCTCGAACGGCACCCGCCATCCCAGGTACTCGGCCAAAGCAGCCAGGAGCGCCGCGAGGGCGAGCCCCCCGGAGAACGCGACACCGTAGAACCCGATGGCCAGCCCCCGTCGGCGTGGTCCAGCGAGGAGGGCCGCCGCGGATAGCCCTGAGGGGAAGAAGCTCCCGGTGCCCAGCCCCAGCACGATCTGGGACGCGAGGAATTGCGACCGGCTGCCACTGGCTGCCACCAGGCCGGCGCCGGCCGCCGCGACAGCCAGGCCAATCACCGTTCCCTGCCGGAGCCCGAGCCTGTACAGGGCCAGCCCGCCGATGATGTTCCCAACAGCGATGGAGGCGGCCAGGAGACCGAAGGCGAACCCGGCCTGTCGAAGGGAGAAGCCCAGGTCTCTCTGGAGGATGGGGAAGAGGGGAGCCAGGAGGGACTCTGCGGCCGTGACCGCCATGTAGCCTGCGGTGACGGCGGAGAACGAGAGCCTCCTGGCGATGCGGTCCCGGCGCAAAGGAAGCTGGTCTTTCGCTGAGGCCGGGATTGGATCGGTTGGGTCTCCCGTCATGCTCGAACCTCGCCTCCCGCACCATCTGTCCGGCCTGGACATCTTCGGAACCACGAAGCCGAGGGAAGGTATCTTATCCGTGAGTCGTTTCCGCCCAACGCGGACGCGGATCGCCTCCAGAGGAGGTTGCGGTGTCGAAGTTGATCGGCGACCGTCTGCCCGCGGCGGTGTTCCAGGCGTTCGACGGAAACGACCTGGAGCGCAAGATCGGGCCCGCCTACCTCCTGATCACGTCCGACCCTGACGGTACTGCCCGGCCCTGCATGCTCTCGGCGGGCGAGATCCTGGCTCTCGACGACAAGCGGATTCGGGTGGCCTTGTGGCCGAGGAGCAACACGTCCGCGAACTTGGCCCGAGGATCCCCGGCCCTGCTGTGCTACGTGGTACACGACTCTGCCCTGTACGTGAAGGGCATTCCCCGGGCCCTGGGGAAGGCCGCCCGCAGCAGGCTGGAGCGCTTCGAGATCGAGGTCCGATCGGTGGAGTCCGACATACACCCGGGGATGCCTGTCAACGAGGGGATCACCTTCGCCCTCGAGGGTGCGACCCCCGCCGAGGTGGCGGCCACCTGGCATGAGCAGGTCGAGGGTCTGCGGGAAGGCTGAGTCAAGCAGCCAGCGTGGGGTGGGACCGTCCCTCGCTCAGGACTGAAGGATCGTCAGGAGCTCTCGGGGTCGGAGGCGACGGAGAGGCGAGCCTCCGCCGTCTGTCGGGAGGGCTTCTTCTCCCCCCACCGGCGTACCAGGCCGTGCTCGATGCCGAAAAGGTCGAGGACCCGCCCGACCGTGTGGTCGATCATCTCGTCGATCGTCCGGGGCCTTGCGTAGAAGGACGGCAGAGGCGGCACGAGCAGACCCCCCGCTCGAGCTACCTTCAGCATGTTCTCAAGGTGGATCACGGAGAGCGGGGACTCCCGGACGAGGAGCAGGAGCCTCCGGTGCTCCTTGAGGGTGACGTCGGCCGCCCGGTGGATGAGGGTCTCGGAGAGGCCGTTGGCGATGGCCGCAAGCGATTTCATGCTGCAGGGAGCCACGATCATCCCATCGGTGAGATAGGAGCCCGTAGCGAGAGGCGCAGCTTCGTCGTGTTCCTCCCAGGTGTAATCGGCGAGTTGGCGAACATCGTCGGGCTTGCGGTCAGTTTCGGCGACCATGGTCCGCTCCGCCCACAGGCTCATCACCAAATGTGTCTCCACGGGAGTTTCCCGCAAAACCTCCAACATCCGGATGCCGTAGACGACCCCGGTGGCTCCCGTCATTCCGATGACCAGGCGCACCTGTTCTCCTCGAACCGCCTCGGATACCCTATAGCCTGGCCAAGTGTAGTCAGTCGGGGCGTTGGTTAGAGCCCCCCAAGGGTGACCCGTCGGCATTCCTGCCCGCGCGGACCCTCTCGAATGTGCTGAAAGCATCTGCGGCGTCTTCATCCACGACCGCGAGCCGCCGTGCGCAACTGCCAGCCGCTCTCGCAAAGGGGGATTCCACATAGTGGAATCCGCGTTCGTGCAATGACGATAAGCTGTAAGCTCCGGATTGCGGCGATTGAGGAGTTCAGCCCGGGGGCTTTCATGTGAAGTGAGTGGTGGAGATGCAATTCAAGAAGACCATTCGAATCGATGCACCGATCTCCAGGGTGTGGGCCTTGAACGACGAGATCGAGGCTGTCGCCAAAAGCATCCCTGGGGTGAGCGAAGTCAACATGATCAGTCCCGACGAGTTCGAGTGCCGACTCAAGCAGGACGTCGGCCCGGTCAGTACCAGCTTTCGGCTGCGGACTACGATTCAAGATCGAGAAACCGAGCGAAGGGTGACCGCGCTGACTGAGGGAAGGGACCAGCGGCTGGGGTCCACTGTGAAGGCCAAACAGATCTTCGAGCTGAGGCCGGACGGAGACGCCACCGAGGTAGACATCTCGGCCGACGTTCAGATCACCGGACGTATCGCTACGTTCGGTCAGCGGATCGTGTCGGCGAAGGCCGAGCAGGTGATCCTGGAGGCGATGGAGAGCATCACGAAGCTACTCGAGACCAAGGGAGCCGGAGTCGGCGGATCCTGAAGTCCGGCCCCACGGCAGCGATCGGAGAGATATGAGGGCAGCCTAAGGGGGGTGGATGGCCACTTCTGAGCTGCTGCAGGAGCGGCGGCATGTCGGGAAGCGCTACACGGGGCTGACCAATCGGGAACTGGTCGCCGGCAAGGGGACCTTCGTCAGCGACATCCAACTTCCCGGCATGGCTTACATGGCCGTCCTGCGAAGCCCGCACGCCCACGCCCGGATCATCTCGATCGACTCCAGCGGCGCCGAGGCGCTGTCGGGTGTCCTCTACGTCATGACCGGACGAGAGGCCCAGGAGCACATGAAGCCGATCCCCGAAGCGTGGAACACCCGTGAGATCGGGGCCAAGGGCGTCGATTGGTACGCGCTGGCTCCTGAGCGCGTCCGCTACGTGGGCGAAGCGGTGGCTGCCGTCGTGGCGGACGACAAATTCACGGCCTATCAGGCACTCGACCTGATCGAGGTCGAATACGAGGTCCTCCCTGCCGTCGTCGACCCCGAGGACGCAATGGAACCCACGTCCTTCCTGGTCGAACCGGAATGGAAGGACAACATCCTCGTCACGCGTGATTTCCACAGGGGCGACGTCGAGAGGGCGCTCGCGGAGGCCGAACACGTCGCCTCCGGGATGGTTCGATCCGAGCGCATCACGGGGGTCTCGCTCGAACCCAGGGGGTCAGTAGCCCAATACGATTCCTTCCGAGACGAGCTCGTCCTCTGGGAATCCACTCAGAATCCTCATCCGCTCAGGACCTTCCTCGCGGAGACCCTGGAGATTCCTGAAACCAGGATCAGGGTGATCCAACCCAATGTCGGTGGTGCGTTTGGGCTCAAGCAACCCCCCTTTCAAGAGCAGCCGCTGATCGCGTACCTGGCGCGAAAGCTGAGACGCCCCATCAAGTGGATCGAGGAGCGTGACGAGAACTTCCAGTCGACCGGGCATTCCCGCGACGTGAAGTTCTACTACACCGTCGCCTTCGAGGGGGACGGGACGATCACCGCGATCGACATAAAGGTCATTGCCGATGTCGGAGCCCCAACGGCGCTGCTCGGATGGGGCATGGCCTTCGTGACTGCCTACAGCCTCCCGACCGTCTACAAGATTCCGAACAACAGAATCCATCTGTTCGTCGTGGTCACGAACAAGTGTCCGTGGAACGCCTACCGCGGCTTCGGCAAGGACTCGGCATCCTTTCTTATGGACCGGGTCATCGATAAAGTGGCTCATGAGACGGGGCTCGATCGTTCGGTCGTGCGGCTCAAGAACTTCATCCAACCGGACGAGTTCCCCTATCCTCAATCCTCCGGGGCTGTCCTGGACAGCGGGAACTATCCCGCCGCCCTGAAGCGGGTGCTTGAACTCGTCGACTACGAGGGGTTCCCGAAGCTGCAGGCCCAGGCTCGCCGTGAAGGACGCTACCTTGGGCTCGGGATCGGCCAGGAGCTCACCCCGGAGGGGTGCGCCATGCCCGGTGCCGTGATGATCTCGGCATACGACGGTGCCACCGTTCGCGTCGCTCCATCAGGTGATGTCACCGTCCTGACGGGAGTGACCTCCCCGGGGTGCGGCAATGAGACGGCCATGGCCCAGATCGCCGCGGAATTTCTGGGGTGCGAGATCGGCCGGATCAGGGTCATCCAGGGAGACACGGAGACCTGCCCCTACGGCCTCGGAAACTACAGCTCCCGGGCCACCATGTACGGCGGGTCCGCGGTACAGATCGCGGCGACCGACCTGCGTGAGAAGCTGCTCCGGGTAGCCGCCAGGATGCTGGAGGTCGACCCCGGGGACCTCGACGCCGGTGATGGCCACGTCTCCGTGAGAGGTGCGCCTGACCGGTTCGTGGCCTTCGACCAGGTCGTGAACCAGATCTACCGACACACCTTCGGCGAGTTTGCCGAGGGCGAGGAGCCGGGGCTGGAGGCAACCAGGTACTTCCGCATGGGTAACATCTACCACCAGCCGGAGAAACAGGGGAGGTTCTCCAACTACCCAGCCTGGCCCAACGGAACGGCCGCGTGCGTGGTCGAGGTCGACCCCGAGACGGGACAGGTCAAGATCCTGCGGTATTGCCTGGTGGACGACGCCGGGACCATCGTCAACCCGCTCCTTGCGGTCGCCAACCTCCACGGCGGCATCACGCAAGGCATCGGCAGTGCCGTCTACGAGCAGCTGGCCTATGACTCGGACGGTCAGCTCAAGACGGCAACCCTGATGGATTACACGATCCCGACCGCCGTCGAGCTTCCGCTGTTCGAGATCGAGCACCAGGAGACTCCCTCTCCGTTCACACCCCTCGGGACGAAGGGGATCGGAGAGTCAGGGGTGGGGGCGGCGCTCGGTGCCTTGTGCAGCGCCGTCGAGAATGCGTTCCCCGAACTCGAG
Organism: Actinomycetota bacterium; assembly: GCA_036505215.1. Classification (GTDB taxonomy): domain Bacteria; phylum Actinomycetota; class UBA4738; order UBA4738; family UBA4738; genus DASXTW01. The sequence continues at coordinate 7,894 of DASXTW010000135.1, forward strand.
CTGAGGCTGGACGAGTTGCCCCTCACCCCGAGCCGCGTGTGGAGAGCGATCCAGGATGCCCGGGCCGCCGGGGATGTCAGGTGATCTCCTACGAGATCGAGTTCCACGCGCCGACCGAGCTCGGCGAGGCTCTGAGCCTACTGGCCGACCGGGGCGACGAGACGACGGTCCTGGGTGGAGGCATGAGCCTGATGCCCATGATGAACCTCGGCATCGTGAAGCCCGAAGTGGTGCTCTCCCTCAACCACCTCCCCGAGCTCGAGTACGTGAGAGAAGACCAGGATCGCGTGTACATCGGGGCGACCGTGCGCCATGCCCAGGTGCTGCGGGATGAGGCGATCAGGAAGTGGTGCCCCGCGCTCAGCGAGGCCGCAGCCGTGGTGGGTGACGTCCAGGTTCGGAACCGTGGGACCATCGGCGGGAGCATCGCCCACGCCGATCCGGCCGCGGATTACCTGCCCGTCCTGTATGCGTACGGAGCCGAGATCAAGTTGCAGGGCAAGCAAGGTGAGCGCCTGGTGCCTGCGGACGAGTTCTTCATCGACGTCATGCTCACGACGCGGGCTCGGTCCGAGCTGGTGACCGAGGTCCAGATCCCCAAGCAGCCACCGGACGCCCGGGCGGCATATCGGCGTCTGGCCCGAGTGGAGGGCAGCTTCGCCATCGTCAATGCAGCGGCGGTCGTGCCGGCCGGCTTCGAGGGGGCTCGGGTGGCGATCGGTGGCGTCGGCTCCCACCCCATCACCATCGACTGTGCTCAATTCCTCCGGGACCAGCCGCCCGAGGAAGCGCTCCGGGCCATCGACGGTGCGGTGGTCGAGGCTAGTGCAGGAGCGACGGCCGACCTCCATGCGGACTCCGAATACCGGCGGGCCATGGCAGGGGTGCTCGCTCGGCGAGCGGTCGGCGGCGCTCTGGTCGAGCTGGGGCGGTAATGGACGACAACATGCAAGGAGGGTGCAAGGAGTGAGAGTACCGATACGGGTCACCGTGAACGGCGAGCCGCGCCAGCTGGAGATCGACACTCGGATGATCCTGGCTGAGATGCTGAGGGAAGAGCTGCGCCTGACGGGAGTCCACATCGGCTGCGCCACCGGGAACTGCGGAGCGTGCACCGTCATGCTCGATGGACGCACCGTCAAGTCCTGCTGCGTGCTTGCTGCCGATGTCGATGGTCAGGAGATCAAGACGGTCGAGGCGCTCAGCTCCGGCATGGACGACCTGCATCCGATCCAGGAGGCCTTCGTGGAGAATCAGGGGCTGCAGTGCGGCTTCTGCACGCCGGCAATGATCCTGGCGACCCTCGCTCTCCTCGATGAGAACCCGAACCCGACTGAGGAAGAGATCCGACACGGCATCGCCGGGAACCTCTGCCGCTGCACCGGCTACCACTTCATCGTCAAGTCGATCCAGGACGCGGCCCGGCGCTTGGCCGCGGCCTCCCCCGAGTGAAGCTCGATGGGCAAGGCCGACCTAATCGTCAGGGGGGGGCGGGTCGTCCTGCCCGACGCGATCGTCACCGCGGACGTGGCCGTCACCGATGGCAGGATCGCCGCGGTCAGCGCCGAACGGGGGCTCCTCGACGGTCGACGGGTGATCGACGTCGACGGCCTTCACGTCCTGCCCGGGGTCATCGATCCCCATGTCCACCTGCAGACCTTCGCGAACCCGTTCGATCTCAACGTGCGGACGGAGACGCAGAACGCGGCGGTCGGTGGGTGTACGACGATGATCCCCACCCTCCTCAATCGGGAAGACGCCACCGTGCCGTTCCTCGAATATTTCCCGTGGGCGAAGGAGGCGGTCGACAAGTATTCCCCGATCGACGTGGGGTTCAGCGTTGTGATCGGGACCGACGAACAGATCTCCGAGATTCCCCGCATGGCCTTCGATCTGGGGATCACGTCGTACAAGTTCTACATGGCGTACACCAAGGACGAGGCTGCGGTGTTCGGCATCATCGCCGTCGACGACGCCCAGTTCCTCGAGGGATTGCGCCAGGTGCGCGAGGTCGGCCCTCCGGCCATCGCGATGGTCCACGCCGAGAACATGTCGATCATCCACCCGCTCAAGGCGAAGTTCATTGCCGAAGGAAGGAGTGACCTGAAGGCCTGGACCGACGCCCGGCCGGACATCGCCGAAGAAGAAGCCACGAGGCGAGCCATCTGGTACGCGAAGGAACTCGGCAGCCGGGTGTACATCGTCCACATGACGATCGGACGGGGGGTCCAGTGGGTCCGTGAGGCCCAGGCCCAGGGCGTCGAGGTCATCGCGGAGACCTGTCCCCACTACTTGGTCCTCACGAAGTACGACGACGACAAGGTGGGACGGCTTGGAAAGGTCAACCCACCGCTCCGAGATCAACCCAGCCAGGAGGCTCTGTGGGAGGGCCTCAGGGATGGGACCGTCACCTGCCTCGGGTCCGACCACTCCACCGTCGTACCGAAGGCGGACAAGCTGCGGAGCAGCATCTGGGACGCTGTGCCGGGGTTCCCCGGCATGGGCATGCTCCTTCCCATCATGCTGAGCGAGGGCTACCACAAGGGCAGGATCTCGCTGGAACAGCTGTCGAGGGTGCTCTCCTATCAGAACGCCAGGGTCTGGGGCCTGTTCCCTCGGAAGGGGGTCATCCAGATGGGATCGGACGCCGACCTCGCAGTGGTCGATCTCGAACAGGAGCGCGTGGTCTCTCCCGACTACATGCGATCGCACGCCGATTGGGGCCTGTACGACGGCTGGAAGCTGAAGGGTTGGCCGACCATGACCATCGTTCGAGGAGAGGTGGTCATGGAGCACGGTCAGATCGTCGGCGCCGAGAGCCACGGCGAGTACATACCGCGATACCCGGCGCGGAGGGCTGCACCGGCGTGAGAGCCTGACGTGTATCCCGCCAGCTTCGAGTACGCCGCCCCGGGCGATCTCGACGACGCCCTAACGCTGCTGCGGCGATTCGCCGATGGGAGCCCCAAGGTCCTGGCCGGGGGCCAGAGCCTGATTCCCCTGATGAAACTCCGCCTGGCCGCTCCGTCGCATCTCGTCGACCTGCGCCGGGTGGCAGGCCTGTCCTATATTCGGGAGGAGGGAGACTGGCTGCGGATCGGGGCGATGACCACCGAGTCCGAGATCGAGCGGTCACCACTCCTGCAACAGAAGTATCCGATCCTCGTGGATACGAGTTCGGTGATCGCGGACCCCCTCGTTCGCAATCTCGCCACGGTCGGTGGAAACCTCGCCCATGGCGATCCGGCCAATGATCATCCGGCGGTCATGGTGTCGTTGGGGGCCGAAGTCGTGGTCCGAGGTTCGGAGGGCGAGCGGACGGTCGACGCGGAGGGTTTCTTTCGAGACCTCTTTGTCACCGATCTCGCCGAGGACGAGATCCTGACGCAGATCCGGATCCCGATTGCCTCAGCGGGCGCGAGTGGTGCGTACCTCAAGTTCGAGCGCCAGGTCGGCGACTACGCGATCGCGGGAGTAGCCGCGAGCCTCCGCCTCGCCGCCGGCCGCATCGCGGAGAGCCGAATCGCCTTCACCAACCTGGGATCGATTGCCGCACGGGCGGCCGAGGCCGAGCAGCTGATGGTCGGTGAGGCTCCCGGCGACTCTCTGTTCCGGGAAGGGTCGCTGGTGGCCTCGCACGGCCTGAGCCCATGGGAAGACCTCCGGGGCGACGGAGCGTACAAGCGGAGAGTGGCGACGGCGCTGACCTACCGGGCATTGACCCTGGCCGCGAAGAGGGCCGCCCCAGATTCATGAGCAAGATCTCCGTCTCCATCACCGTCAACGGTCGCATCGGATCGGATGAGATTGAACCAAGGCTCCTGCTCGTGCACTACCTCCGGGAGCGGTTGGGGCTGCGCGGCGTTCGCGTCGGATGCGATACCTCCAGCTGTGGAGCATGCACCGTGCTGGTGGATGGACGAGCCATCAAGTCGTGCGCGATGTTTGCCGTCCAGGCAGATGGTTCCGAGGTGCTCACTGTCGAGGGACTGTCGACCGGAGAGGGACTTCATCCCATCCAGGAGAGTTTCTGGGACGAGCACGCCCTCCAATGCGGATTCTGTACCTCGGGCTTCATCATGGCCGCCTACACTCTTCTGGCGGAGAACCCCCAGCCCAACCCCGATGAGATCAAGCGGGCCATATCGGGCAACTTGTGTCGATGCACCGGGTACCTCAACATCGTGCGGGCGATCGAGGCTGCCGCGGCGGCCATGCGGAATCAGGCCGGCTGAGCCCCGATCCAGACGGGGAAAGGAGACTCCGGGAGCAGTCCGGCAACCTGGTTGGGGGGCATCGGACACCGCGACACGGACACCTCGAACGGAGCCAGGGCGTCCTCGATCGCCCCGATCACGGCCGCCGGCGGGCTAATCGCTCCGCCTTCGCCCACACCCTTGATCCCCAAGGGATTGAGGGTTGAGGGAGTCTCCATGTGCACGATGACGAGATCTGGAACGTCCGGCGCTCGCGGGATGAGGTAGTCCATGAAGCTCCCCGTAATGAGCTGGGCGTCCTCGTTGTAGACCAGCTCCTCGAGGAGGGCGCCGCCGATCCCCTGGGCGACACCGCCCGCGATCTGCCCTTCCACGATGACCGGGTTGATGACTCGACCACAGTCGTGAACGACCACGTATCGTAGGAGTCCGACTTCCCCCGTCCCCACGTCGACCTCCGCGATGGCTACGTGTACCCCGCTCGCAAACGTGACCCGGGATGGCTCGAATGCCCCTCGCTGCTCCAGCCCGGGGCCCGCGAGCCGGGGGGAGCCCCCGCCGGGAAGCACCGCCGCCGACGCCTCGGCGAGGGTCAGTCTCTTGGAAGGAATGCCCTTGACCCGGACCTCGCCGTCGACGATCTCGAGATCCTCCGGCGCCGTCTCCAACCGGTCGGAGGCCACCTTCAGCACTTGCTCCTTCAATCGCGTGGAGGCATCTGCCACCGCGTTTCCGACCAGGACGGCCGTGCGACTGGCGATGGTCCCCCCACCGTAGGCGATGAGCGCCGTGTCGCCCTGTCGGACCCGAACATCCTCGAGCCGCACGCCGAGCTGGTCGGCGCAGATCTGGGCGAGGGTGGTTTCGTGGCCTTGACCCTGGGAGGGGAACGCCACCGAGACGACCACGCGGCCCGAAGGGTCGATACGAGCCTCGGCCACCTCGTACGGCCCGATGCCGGTGCCCTCGATGTAGCAAGAGATCCCGATGCCGACGTAGCGACCCTCGTCCCGAAGCGTCTGCTGCCGCCCCCGCCATCCCTCGTAGCCGGCTTCCTCCAGGGCTCGCTCGAGGCATCCCCGCGGATCACCGCCGTCGATCACGAGCCGGTTCCCGTCACGGTAGAAGATCCCGGCGTCGTAGGGCATGTCCTGGACCGCGAGAAGGTTCCTCCGCCGGATTTCGGCCGGATCCAGACCGATCTCCTTCGCTGCTCGATCGAGGATCCGGTCCATCGCGAACACCGCCTCCGGCCTTCCCGCGCCTCGATAGGAAGAGAGCGGCGATTTGTTGGTGACCACACAGGTGCATTCGATGTAGACGTTCGGTACCCGGTAGGGTCCCTGCAGATGCGCCGCGGTGTTGTACGGGACGATGAGCGCCTCCACATTGCTCGCTCCTGTGTCGACCACGAATCGATCACGGAGCCCGAGGATGACGCCGTCCGACCTGAGAGCGAGCTCGATGTCGTGCCGCTGATCCCTGGAGTGGACCGCGCTGAGGAAGTGTTCGCTTCGCGTCTCGAGCCACTTGACCGGCCCGTCCAGTCGGAGGGCCAGAGCCGCGACGAGCAACTCTTCCGGATAGATCATCGACTTGATGCCGAACCCGCCTCCGACATCAGGGGCCACCACGCGGATCTTGTCGGGCGGGAGCCCGAGCGACACCACCAATGCGTCCCGGAGCCAGTGCGGGATCTGGGTGGAGGACCACATAGTCAGGCCGCCCCCGACTCGCTCGGGCGCGGCGTAGGCTCCGCGCGGCTCGATCGGGGTTCCCGTCTGTCGGGCCACGAAGAACACGCCCCGCACCACGTGATCCGCACTTTGGAACGCCCCATCCGGGTCGGCGGCCGCGATGACGAAGTGGGCGGCGATGTTGCTGGTCCAGCCCTCGTTGATGATCGGTGCGTCCGGCTGAAGGGCCTCGTCCGGCGACGCGAGCACCGGCAGGGGATCGAGTTCGAGACCAACCTCACTTGCCGCATCGGCCGCCAGGTATGGATCCGTCGCCACGACGGCAGCGATTGCCTCTCCCGCGTACCTGACCACGTCGCTGGCCAGCAGCCGTATGTGCTCGGGTTGAAGCTCCGGATTGGCAGCGGCCTGGATAGTGTCGTTGGCCGGGAACCACGAGGGATGCGGAAACGGTCCGTTGGCGGAGCCGAGGTCGCTCGCCGTGACGACCGCCACCACACCACGGCTTTCGCTGGCTCGGGAGACATCGATGCCGGTGAGGCGGGCATGGGCCAGAGGACTTCGAACTACGGCGACGTGAAGTGATGCGCCGCCGATGTCATCGAGGTACTCGCTGTGCCCGGTCAGGATCCTCGGATCCTCGATCCGTCGGACCGAAGCGCCGAAGAGCCTTCCATCCACCATGACGCGGACGATAGCATGGAGCGGGCCAATGGAAGTCGCTATCGAATCGTGAGAAGCTTGCGAGCCGGTTCCGAACTCCACTCCGAGGAGGACTCGAGCGCCACGGCCTTTCGATACCTCCGTCCGTCGACCATCGCCGATGTCCTCAGTGTTCTCGCCGAGCACGGCGAAGCCGCGAAGGTCCTGGCGGGAGGCCAGAGCCTCGTCCCGATGATCTCCCTGGGCCTGGCGTCGCCCGACGTGATCGTCGACATCAACCGACTCACCGACGCCGACGGGGTTTGGTTGGATGAAGGCGAGGTGAGCATCGGCCCTTTGGTCCGCCACATGGCCCTGCAGCGAGCTCCCCAGGACCTGGCCGGCGCGGCCCCTCTCCTGCCCGTGGCGGCGCCCTGGATCGGACACGAGGCGATCAGGAACCGAGGGACCTTCCTCGGGAGCCTGGCCCACGGCGATCCCAGCGCGGAGTGGCCGGCAGCGGCCCTGGCGGTGGATGCGAAGCTGCGACTGAAGAGCGTCCGAGGGGAGCGGTGGGTGGCCGCCTCGGACTTCTTCCTCGGGCCCCTGATGACAGAGGTGAAGGGGGACGAGCTCCTGGTTGAGTGCCGATGGCAGCGGGCTCCGGAGCGTACCGGTGCATCCGTGATGGAGCTGGCGTTTCGCCACGGCGATTACGCCGTTGTCGGCGTGGCGGCTCAGATCACGGTAGACAGTGGCGGGACGATCGAGGAGGCCCGTATCGCGCTGTTCGGGGTGGGGGCGACGCCGATTCGACCCATCGGGGCTGAGCAGTTGCTGGTCGGGGCCAAAGACCACCGGGCCATCCAGGAGGCGGCCGCAGAAGCCGCTGAATCGTGCGATCCGGGGAGCGACCCGACCGCATCAGGGGCCTATCGCAAGGAGATGGTAGCCGTGTACTGCCGGAGGGCCCTGGAGGAAGCCCACGCCAGGGCCCGTGAGGCGTGATTCTCACAATGTGAGAACCCACTCCATATTTTGAGGCGATTTGTGCTAGGTTCCGGCCAAGTGACAGACCAAGGAGGGGGAATGTCTCGGCGACGCACTTCCTTATCGCGTCTGGTGAGGCCGGCAGCCCTCGTGGCTGTGCTGGTCCTCGTCCTAGTGGCCTGCGGGGGCGGTGGCAAGGCCACGCCGACTGGTGGCGCGACCACCACGAAACCCCAGCCCGTCGCGGTCAAGTTCTACCTGCCCTTCTTGCGCTCGATCGCCTTCTGGCCGGTGCACGTGGCGGAGGAGTTGGGCTACTTCGAGCAAGAGGGTGTGATCGTGAAGTCCCAGGCCACAGACGGAAGCTCGTTCGTCGTCCAGCAGGTCTCCGCCGACAAAGCCGAGTTCGGCATCGCCACGTCCGACCCGGTCCTGCTCGGCTTCGAGGCGAACAAGACGTTCAGGTCGATCTATGAGTTCCTGACCGCCAACGTCTTCGACCTCTACGTTCTCGATTCAAGCCCGGTGCAACAGATCGGCGACTTCAAGGGCAAGGTCGTTGCCGTGAAGGACCTGTCGGGTGGAGAGGTACCGGGCCTCAATGTCCTGCTCGAGAAGGCCGGGCTCCACCCAGGGTCGGATGTCAAGCTGAAGCCGCTGGGCGAGAACGCAGCCGTCCAGGCACAGGCGCTGATGAGCGGCAAGGTCGACGGCTTCATGGTGTCCTGGAACAGCGTGGTTGGCCTCGAGTCGGCGCTCCAGAACCAGAACATCCAGCTGCGCTGCCTGACCTGCGGGGCCCAGACCTCGCAGGGCTCCGAGGTCGTGATCGCGTCGCAGAAGGTCCTTCAGGACCACCCCGAGTGGGTGATCGGTGTGGGTCGGGCCCTGGCCAAGGCCACCCTGTTCGGGGAGACCAACCCGGACGCGGCCCTGGCCATCATGAAGAAGGTCAATCCCGAGGAACAGACAGACGCGGCCTTTGCGAAGGCCTACTTCACGAAGGCGCTCAAGGTTACGGCACCCCGAGATACGAGCAAGGGCTTCGGATATCAGGATCCGGCCGCGTGGCAGAGGTCGATGGAGCTTCTGCTCGCACCGGGCCTGGAGAGTGGGCTGTCTGCGCCCGTCGACCTCACTGCCCTGCTCGACAACGACCAGGTCGCCAAGTACAACGACTTCGACCAAAACGCCGTCATCCAACAGGCGAAGTCTTACCCCACGTCGTGACCCCAAAGATCGGGTGGCTGGAGTCGGAACTCTGACCTTGGAGGGTTCCGGCTCGGGGCCATTGGGGGATATCTCTGGTTCCTCTCCCGTCGTCGGATCGCCCGGTGCTATTCGGATACGGTGACAGCGAGTGGCTGAGGTTCGCTGCGTCGTCAACGGAGAGCTATTGAAAGCGGAGGTCAAGGATGATCGCCTCCTATGCGATTTCCTCCGAGAGGACTTGGGACTCTTGGGTACCCGGGTGGGCTGCCGGGAAGGCGTGTGCGGCAGCTGCAATGTCCTGCTCGGCGGATTCCCGGTTCGCTCTTGCCTGTTCCTGGCACCACAGGCCGACGGAGAGCAGATCACCACTGTGGAAGGCCTCTCGGAAGGAGATCACCTCCACCCCCTCCAGAGGGCGTTCATCGACGCGGGAGCCGTGCAGTGCGGCTTCTGTACTGCCGGCATCTTGATCACGGCCAAGGCCCTACTGGATCGCAATCCCGAGCCAAGCGAGCACGAAGTGCTGGAGGCACTCGCCGGGAACCTGTGCCGCTGCTCGGCTTACGGGAAGATCGTCGACGCCATCCGGAAGGCAGCGGTGTCTTCGAAGTGACCTGGGCCGGATCCCCCATCGTGGGGTCGCGCACCCCCAAGGTCGACGCGGCTGAGAAGGTCGTCGGCACAGGCCGCTACGTGGACGATCTGAGTCTTCCGGGCATGGTGTACGCCCGGCTGGCCAGGAGTCCCTATCCGCATGCCCGGATCCGCGAAGTGTCAACCGAATCGGCCCTCGGGCAGCCCGGGGTCCGCCTGATCCTGTCCTCGGAGAACCTCCCCGGTCTGCTGCCGGACCTCGGCCCGTACGATCCCGCGTGCCACGACTTCGAGCGCGAGGGTGCGGTCTCCATGCCGGGGGACTTTCGACTCGTCGATTCCACGATCCGCCACGTGGGGGAGCCGGTGGCCGTAGTTGTGGCCGACAGTGACGGGGCCGCAGTCGAGGCGGCCGCCACGCTGGAGGTGGACTACGAGCCGCTCCCGGCCGTGTTGGACGTGGACCAGGCTCGCCTGGAAGAGGCCCCGCAGATCCACCAGGGGGCCGAGGGGAACGTTGCAGGCAACCTGAGGCGATCGGCCGGCGACGTCGAGGCGGCGCTGGCCGAGTCGGAAGTCGTCCTGGCCCATCGGTTCTCAACATCCAGGCAGAAGCAGGCGCAGCTCGAGCCGACCTGCTGTGTGGTGGAGCCCCGTCGGGACGGTGGGGTCACCGTGTGGACTCCCCACCAGGCGCCGCATCGAGCCCGGCGAACTCTGGCCAGGATGTTTGGGCTCGGGCTGAACTCGGTCCGGGTGGTCAATCCCCTGATCGGAGGGGCCTTCGGCAAGGGAGATGGGCTCACCGCCGAGCCCTACGCAGTCGCGGCGGCCCTCGTGACGAGAAGGCCGATCAAGCTACGCTACTCGCGACACGAGGATCTGGTGGGTACGGAGGCCCGCCACCCCGCGGTTTTTGATCTCACCGCCGGGTTCGACGCTAAAGGCCGGATCCTCGCCCTGCGGGGGCGAGTCACCATGGACGCGGGAGCCTACCTCAGCCACACGCCTCGCGTCCTCCCGGTCATCCTCACCCAGCTCACGGCGACCTACCGGATTCCCAACGTCGATCTCGAGGTCACTGCCCTGTTCACGAACACTCCGGTCTCCGGAGCGTTCCGTGGCTATGGCGGCCCCCAGGCGGCTTTCGCCCTGGAACATCTGATCGATCTGGGCGCTCGGGCGGTGAACGTGGACCCGCTGGAAGCCAGGGACCGGATGCGGATCAGGACTGGCGACTCCTGGGGCTACAGCCGGAGGCCGATCGACACCTCGGGGCTCGAGGAGTGCCTCCGACTGGGGGCCGAGGCCATTGGATGGTCGGGTCACCGAGCAAAGGAGCTCTGGCCCAGGGCCTGTGACCAGACCGGGATTCGCCGTGGGGTCGGGATGGCCTGCGTGGTCTGGAAGAGCGGGATCGCAGGGAAGGCCGGGGCGGTTGACCAGAGCGGTGCAACAGTGGTGGTCAATCCCGATGGGTCCACCCTCGTGGCCAGTGCTGCCTGCGATCTCGGGACCGGGATCAAAACGACCCTTGCGCAGATCTGCGCTGAGGCGCTGGGCCTGCCGATCGAATCCGTGCGGGTCACAGAAAGCGACACGGGCGTCACGCCGTACGACTCAGGGGCCCACGCGAGCCGATCCCTATATCGGGCGGGCCGGGCCGTGGAAAGGGCAGCGCTCGAGGCGAAGCGCGAGATCCTCACCTATGCCGCCGATCTGCTCGAAGCCGACCCCGGGGACCTGCAATTCGACGGGGACCGAATCGTGGTCCGTGGAGCTCCCGACCGGTCGGCAGCTTTGTTCGATGTCCTGGAGCGAGGGTTCCGGGAGGGGCGGCGTTTCGAGGGCGTGGGCACTGCTCCGCTGGAGAACGCCCCCTCATTCGCAGCCCAGTTCGCCGAGGTGGAGGTCGATTTGGAGACCGGGGGGGTTCGGGTGACTCGGCTGGTGGCCGCCCAGGACGTCGGGAAGGCGATCAACCCCACGATCGTGGAGGGACAGATCCAGGGCGCGGTCCACCAGGGTCTGGGATACGCGCTGACCGAAGACCTCGTGATCGATCCAGAGACCGGAACCGTCCTCAACGGCAGTTTCATGGACTACCGGGTGCTGACCTCCGCCGACGGCCCCTTGGTGGAGACGATCGTGGTGGAGCAGGGAGATCCGACAGGCCCGTTCGGGGCAAAGGGAGCCGGGGAGCCCAGCATCATCCTCACTGCTCCGGCGGTTGCCAACGCCATCCTCCACGCTACCGGAGCGAGCGTGAGAAAACTTCCCATGACCCCCGAGCGAGTCCTGGCAGCGATCCGCGGGGTGAAGCTCGGAGGCGAACAGGCAGAGCCGGGGGCCCTAGCCGGGAACGGTTCCGGTACGGTCTGACCCGCCCCGAGCCCGCTCAGCCGACAGGCGTCAAGATCTCTGCCTCCAGCGCCTTTGGCCCCCCAACGTTATAAGGGGCCTCGCTGGGGCAGGCGGAGATCGCCACGAGGCAGTTCATCTCGGCCAGGAGGTCGACCGAGTCTCCCGGTCGCACGGGAGATGCTCGGAACTCGTACGTGCCGTCGGCATGCAAGACAGGATCCATGAACAGATTCAGCACCTCAGGGACGTCGTAGGCAGTCAAGCCGAACGGCTCGATGACCCCAGCCAGAATGTCCTGGCAGTTCGGATGGGGGGCCGCCAGACTGGCTTTCTTCGAGTACGTCAGCACATTGCATCGGCCGGGAGACAGCCAGAAAACGCCTGAGGGCGCCCTCAAGACTCGGAACATCACCCTGGCCGCTGGCAGCTTCGTGTAGATGTCGGTCGCCGCCCGGAAGCTTCCGCTCATGTGGCGGGTGAGCCACGTCGACAAGCTCTCCCTGAGGTCCTCGGCGTTGAACGCGATCACGTCGGCCGCCTGTGGACCCTCCACGGCGACCACGCGAAGAACCTCACCTCGCGCCACGTGAAAGGCTCGGCCCTCGCACTTGGGGATGAGGATCTGTTCCCGAATCCTTTGAGCCGGCCCGTCGATCGAGTTCACTCCAGCTCGAACTCGTCGGCCCCGGGAACCTTCACGACCTCGGGGAAGTCCTGGCCGAACGGCCGGGTCGCGTCCAGGCCCCATACCGAGATCACTTCCTTCTCCGGCGCCGACGGATCCAGCGGCCCCCCCGCCACCCGAGGAATCACGATGAGGTCTTCGGCCGGTTGGCTTCGGGTGATGATGGCCCAGTTGACCATTTCGGTGTTGTACACATCGATATCGTCGTCTACCACGATCACCCATTTGGGACGCGAGGAATCTCCCAGTGTGGTGAGAATGAGATGCCGGGCCTGTCCCTTGTATCGCTGCTTGAGCGCGACCACCGCGACGTACTGGACTCCCCCCCAGTCTGGATAGGAGACGGCGGTCACTTCCGGAAAATCTCTCCGGAGCTTCTGCATCAGCGTGCTCTCGTAAGCGAAGATTTTCAGGATGTGGTTGTCCGTGGGCGGGACCCCGGTCATGCCGGCCAGGAAGATTGGATCCCGTCGGTGGGTGATGGCCGTGACTTCCATGACGGGCATCATCTCGGCTGGCCCATAGTAGCCGGTGAACTCACCGAACGGGCCCTCCAGAACGCGCTCGCCGGGAAGGACTCGCCCCTCGATGACGATCTCGGTTGTGGCCGGAACCTCCAGGTCAACCGTGCAGCATTTCACGACTTCAACGGGCTCGCCCAGAATCCCTCCCGCGATGCCCAGCTCATCCACGCCTTGCGGCACCTTGGCCTGTGATGCGTAGAGAACGAGGGGATCGACCCCGTTGGCAACCGCGACGTCCAGCGGCACGCCGATCTCTTCTGCGCGGGCCATGTGCGTGCCGAGACCTTGGAAGACGTGGGACATCACGGCCAGATGGTTCCTGTCGACCCGCATCAGGCGGTAGATCGACGCGTTCTTTGAGCCGTCGATGGGATCCCTGCTGATCTCAAGCCCCACGGTGATATAGGGTCCCCCGTCTTTCTCGCTATAGACGGGCATGGGGAGCTGAAAGAGATCGATCTGATCTCCGGTCAGCACTACTTCCTGGCAGGGTCCCTGCGGGATGAGGCGGGGCGCGATGTGATTCTCGAGGCCGGCCAGGAACTTGGCGTTGCCTTCGGCCGGCGTCTGTACCTCCAGGGCTTTGAGCGCCTGAGCCCTGGAGGAGAAGAGCGCTCCTGCCACCGTCATGTCGTGCTCGATGACGTCCTCGAACAGGAGGGCAGGGCCCTGGGTATCGGCCATTTTTCGGATGCCAGCGGCGATCTCGAACTTCGTGGAAACGGGCCGCTTGATGCGGCGCAGACCGCCCTCAGCCTCCAGCCGGTCGAGGAAACTCCGAAGATCTCTTTCCACCATGGCGGCCAGACCTCATCGCCACCAGACGAGCTTCTTCTCCAGGAACGACACGATCCCGTAGAGAGCCAGTCCGAGCACTCCAACCCAGATCACGGTGGCGAACACGAGGTCCTGTTTCAGGGCGAAGCTGAATTGGGTAAGCAGCCGGCCCAGGCCTTTTTCAGCCGTTACGAACTCTCCGACGAGCGAGCCGATCAGCGCCAGAGTGGCGGCCGTCTTCAGCCCGGCGAATACGTACGGGAGGGACGTGGGAATAGTCAGCTTGAACAACACTTGGCGCCGTGTGGCCACCATGGACCGCATCAAGAGCAGCGAGTTCTCTGGGACCGCGGCTAGTCCGGCCAGGCTGTTGACCAGCACCACGAAGAAAGCGGTCGTGACGGAGACCACGACCTTCGAGGTGATCCCGAAGCCGAACCACACGACGAAAATTGGAGCGAGCACGATCATCGGCATGACCTGGAACGTGACCACATAGGGGTAGATCACCCGCCGCAGCAGCGGCACCTGGTGGAGGAAGACAGCCATCGTGAATGCCGAGGCGCCGGCGATACAGAAGCCGAGAACCGTCTCGATCGTCGTGGTCCACAGGTGCTGAGGGAACCACGAAGCCTTCACCAGGGTGAGGATGCCTCGGAATACCTTGGGCGGGGCCGGCAGGATGACCGGCGAGACGAGGCCTGAAGTGCTCACCCATTCCCAGATGACCAGGAACACGACCAGGACCAGGGGTGAAAGGATCACCTCGGGGCGTTGGCGGATCCTCCTCCACAGGTTCCGGCGCGGCTTCTCAATAGGAACCACCAGGCGCGTCTCGGCCTTCAAGCTCATCGCTCCACCCCCAGGTATTCACGGATCTCGAAGATGCAATTCGTGTAGGCCGGATCCTTCATGTCCTGGACAGTCCGTGGCCTCGCCAGCGGTACGGTCACGATCGCATCCACCCGTCCTGGGGCCGTGTCCATCACGACCACCCGATCGGACAGGAAGACTGCCTCCCCGATGTTGTGGGTCACGAACACGACGGTCTTGCGCGCCTCCTCCCAGATCCGGAGCAGCTCGAGATTGAGACGCTCCCTCGTGAACTCATCGAGGGCTCCGAAAGGCTCATCCATCAAGATGATTGCGGGATCAGCGACGAGGACCCGGCTCAAGGCGGTTCGTTGCTGCATCCCTCCCGAGAGTTCTCGGGGATACGCCTTCTCGAAAGCGCTCAGACCGACCATGTTTAGCAACTGCCGGGCCCGCTCCGTGTGGTACTCGCGCTCGTGCCCAAAGATGTCGATCGGCAACAGGACGTTCTGGAGGACGTTTCTCCAAGGGAACAGCTCGGGCGTCTGGAACATGATCCCGACCGATCGCCGCGGGCTCCTGACCGGCACGCCGTCGATGAGGACCTCTCCCCTCGTCGGCTGGAGCAGGCCGGCGATGATTTTGAGCATCGTCGACTTGCCGCACCCGCTCGGTCCCACCAGGGAGATGAATTCACCCGGCTCGATGGAAACCGTGAGGTCGCTGAGCGCTTCGACCAGCCCCGTTCCTCGCCGGGTCTCGAAGGTCATGGTGACGTCCCGGGCCTCGATCCTACCGGCGCTGCTGCCAGTGTTCGCCTTGCCCGGATCTACACGCACCCGGGCATCGACGGACGAAATCCCCTGGCCCGGCACGTATGGATTCGCTCGCCGGCGCAGGGGCCACAGGCGCGTCTCGGCCACCTCATTCGTCCCGGTCTTCGTAGAAATCCATGTGCCCTGGCACGCCAGGCTCCCGGTCCTCAGCATATTGGGGAACGCGAGCTTCGGCCATGGGCTTCGGCCACTGACGCACCCGCTCACGCAACTCCTCGAAGACACGGATCAGGTAGCTGTGCTGGGCGCTTGCGGACGTGACATCCTGCTCCTCGAGCGTCGCCATGTGGGCTGAGATCCGTTCGCCGAGCTCCTTGGCGGGAGCTCGAAGCCTTTCCGGCCAGTCGACACTGTCGACGGTGCGCTTCGCCTCAGCGTAGGCGGGCAGGGCGTGGTCCAACCCTCCGGGACTTCCCCACCTCAGCTTGTACACGCTGGCCTTGTAGAGCTGCAGATCGACGTTGATGATCGCCGCCCAAAGGGCGTTCGCGGTGAGCTGTTCGTCGGCGCTCAAGCCGTTCATCCGATTCCCATTCTCACGCGAGCGACTCCCACGGCTCCACGTACTGTTCGAGATCGATCTTCTCCCAGACGTCCCTGGGCACGTCGGCCCGCTCCTCAAAGGGCGCCTCGACCGGCTTCGTTGCGTCGATGGCCCACTTTGTGTTCATGGTGTCCTTCTCCCAGCGGCTCCAGATGGAGTACGAAGCCGGGTCGAGCCTCGACGTGGCCGACTCGGGGATGAAGAACGTGGAGCGATCGGGCTGGGTGCGGGTGGCGATGGCCCACAGCACCTCGGCCTCGTTGTGGATATCGACGTCGTCGTCAACGACGACCGCCAGCTTGACGAACGGGTCCGAGGACAGCGCGGAGAGGGCCGCCAGCCGCCCCGCGCCGTCGTACTCCTTCTTGATCTGCACGTACGCATGGAACCTGCACAGGCCAGACATCGGCATGTAGACGTCGGTGACCGATGGAACGGTTGCCCTGACCCTCTTGTAGAGGATGGACTCACGCCCCAGCCGTCCGGTGAGGTTGTGCTCCGGGTGGGCGGCGAACAGGTGGTGGTAGAGGGCGTCCTCACGGAATGTGATCGCGGTGACCTCCATGATCGGACTGGGGCGTTCCAACCCGTAGTACCAGGTGAACTCCCCGAACGGCCCCTCCGGCAACCGGGGCCCCGGGAGGATCCGGCCCTCGAACACCACCTCGGCCTTGGCCGGCACCATCACGTCGACAGTCACCGCCTTCACGACCTCGAGCGGCTCTTCGAGGAGGCCGCCCATCACCTCGAACTCATCTTCGCCAAACGGGATCTTGGATTGGCACCCCAGGAGACACGCTGGGTGGTGACCGACCCAGGTCACTGCCTCCAGGGGCTCTCCCCGGGCCTCCACACTTCGGTGGATGGTCCCGATGTGAGTGTGCTTCTCGTAGCTCATCCCGAGCGTGTTCCGCGAATGGATCTGCATCCGGTAGATGCCGGAGTTGTGGCCGGTGGTATCCGGAACCCGAACCGACGTGATGCCTCCGGTGATGAAGGCGCCGGAGTCCTTCTCGCAGTTGGTGACGATGGGCATCTCGTAGAGGTTGACGTCGTCCCCGCGCAGCACGACCTCTTGGACAGGGGCGTCGGTCACCTCTTTCACCGGAAGACGGCGATCCTCTCGCTGGATGTACGTCCGCGTCAGCTCCTGAGGGGTGGTCTCGAGGGCCTCGGCCAGCAGCCGCTCGCTGCCCAGCACATTGCTAATCGCCCGGAGCCTTGCTCCCTTCACGTTCTCAAACATGATCAACGGATAGCGACTGTTGGATTGGAGCCTTCGGACTACTCCAGGCAGCTCGAACTTGGGATCGACGGGTCGAGTGACCCGGACCAATTCATCGGGAGCGCGCTGCTCCAGACGAGCAAGGAACGTGCGCAGATCCTTTGCCATGGCTCCCCTTGACTCGGGGTTTTCACATCGTGATACTTAGGTTCAATCGAACCGCTGGCGATTCTGCTGCTCCAGCCCAAAGCTGTCAAGCGAGGAGAGGCTGGACCAGTTTCTGCACGGTTGGTGCCCGGGAACGCGCCCTGCATCGACACCGAGGGAGAGGACCATGGCCGACAAGGGCGGGAAAAACCGCAGGACCCCACAGCTCTTGGAGCGGACATTCGCCATCCTCGACTTGTTCACCCTGCAGCGGCCGGAGTGGACGACGACCGAAGTTGCGACCAAGAGCAAGCTCCCCGTACCGACCGTTCATCGCATCCTGACCGCCCTCGAGGAATACGGATACGTCGCCCGAAACGGCGAGACCAGACGCTTCCGACTCGGGACGGCAGCCCTCAGCCTAGGGCGGAACGCCCGTGCCGCCACCGACCTGCGGACCGTGAGTCTCCCAGTGCTGAAGGAGCTTTCGCGTGAGACTGACGAGACGGCCCTGCTGACCGTGATCAGCGAACAGAGGGACGCATCTGTCTGCCTCGAGCGTGTCGAGAGCACGCGCCCTCTCCGGCTGTCCGTGGAACCAGGGCGTCGTCTCCCCCTTCACGCCGGAGCCTCGCAGAAAGCGCTGCTCGCATACATGCTGGAGACCGAGATCGAGCGGATCCTGGAATCTCCGCTGAGGAAACTCTGCGTGGCAACGATTAGCGATCCCGACGAGCTTCGGGTGGAACTGAAGAAGATCCGCAACCGCGGCTATGCCACCTCCTTTCAGGAGACCGACCTCGGCGTGTGGGGCATCGCCATGTGCTTGCTCGACGAGGAGGGCCGGGTCGTTGCGTCGATCGGCCTCGCCGGACCGCAAACTCGACTTCGCAGGCCAGAGGTTGCGCGCAGCGTTGAAGTGCTGGCAAGAGGAGCTGAGGCGGTAGCCGAGAGACTCGCCTTGCGTCCCTCGTATGCGAGGAACAAGGAAGGCGCTTGATCGACCGGTGATGCAGGTCGCAGCGGTCCAACTCGGTCCGGCCACGGACGATCTCGACAAGCGGCTGGACCACACCCAGCAGCTCCTGTCTGAGCTCCAGCCGTCCCCTGACCTGATCGTACTCCCGGAGCTCTTCTCGAGGCCGTTCTGGTGCGTGGGCCTTGGCAACCAGCGCTACTTCGACTGGGCAGAGCCCCTTCAAGGCATCACGGTCAGCCGGATGGGAGAGACGGCCCGGGCGCTGAGCGCACACGTGCTCGTCCCCTTCTTCGAACGGGGCGCCGTCGAGGGTGAGTACTTCAACAGCGCGGTCCTGGTCGGACCAGACGGAGGGGCCATCCCCGGGAGGCTGCCCACCGGCGAGGAGGTCCAGGCCTATCGAAAGAACGCGATCTCCTCCTATGTCTGGGACCATCACGTTAACGACGAGAAGTTCTATTTCCGTCCGGGTCGTGGATTCCCCGTCTTCGACACGGGTCTGGGTAAAGTGGGGATTCTGATCTGCTATGAACGCTGGTTCCCGGAAGCGTGGCGGGTCCTGGCGCTTCAGGGCGCGGAGATCGTCTGCGTCCCCAATGCCTCTGAGGGATTCGTCTCGGACCTGCTGATCCCCTCCATGCGCACCGCTGCCGCCCAGAATCAGCTCTTCGTGGTGGTGGCGAACCGTGCAGGGGTCGAGCGCGTCGCCGACATGGAGTCCGCCTACTACGGCCTCAGCTGCGTCATCGGCTCGCACGGGGAGGTCCTGGCGGAGGGGGGCGAAAGCGTATCCGACGAAGTGGTCTGCGCCGAGGTCGATCTTCAGCAGATCCGCTCGGACCGCCGGAGGCAGGGAATGTACCGCGACCGGCGCCCCGAGCTGTACGGGATCATCTGTCAGGAGTAGGCATGACCGACGTGATCGATTTGAGAGATGCCTTCCGCATCCTCGACCAGGCCGGCCGGTTGGCCCGCGTCAGGCGCCCCGTCGACCCGGCCTGGGAAGTAACCGCGGTCCTCGATCGACTCGA
>DASXTW010000136.1:0-35301 GCA_036505215.1 Actinomycetota bacterium
CGAAGGGCTGGAAGGGGATACCCCGAACCTCGTGCCCGGACCGGTCGCGCGCTGCCACGGTACCCGCTTCGATCTCCTTGTCTCCTACGACCAACGTGTACGGGACCTTCATGAGCTGGGCCGCGCGGATCTTCTTCGGCACCGTCTCGCGGCTGTCGTCGACCTCCGCCCGGAGGCCACGCTCCCCCAGGCGCTCGCGCAAGGTCCGAGCATGCTCGGCGTGGCGGTCGGCCACCGGCACGATCCGGATCTGCTCGGGCGCGAGCCACAGGGGAAACGCGCCGGCATAGTGCTCGACTAGAACTCCGGCAAAGCGCTCGACCGACCCGAGGATTGCCCGGTGGATCATCACCGGCCGATGCCGCTCGTTGTCCTCACCCATGTACTCCATGTCGAACCGCTCGGGCAGGGCGAAGTCGCACTGGACCGTGGTGAGCTGCCATAGACGCCCGATTGCGTCGTGGAAGTGGAAGTCGACCTTTGGCCCGTAGAAGGTTCCTTCCCCTTCGGCCACTTCGTACGGCAGGCCGCTTCGGTCGAGGGCCGCGAGCAGCGTGTCGGTGGCGCGCTTCCACATGGCCTCGTCGCCGATGGCAAGACCAGGCTTCGTCGAGAGGTGGACAACGGGCTCCTCGAACCCGAAGGTCCGATGGATCTCGAGCGTCAGGTCGAAGACCTCCAGGATTTCGTCGATCAGCTGGTCCGGGCGGCAGATGATGTGGGAGTCGTCCTGGGTGAACCCCCGGATGCGCAGGAGCCCGTGCAGGACTCCAGCCCGCTCGTGCCGATACACCGTCCCCAGCTCGGACAGCCGCATGGGCAGCTCGCGGTAGGACCTCGTCTTCGACTTGTAGATGAGCACGTGGAAGGGACAGTTCATGGGCTTCACGAAGTACTCGGCGTTTTCCGCCTCCATCGGCGGATACATGTTCTCCCGGTACTTCGCCAGATGGCCCGATGTCTCCCACAGGGCCGACCGGGCGATATGCGGAGTGAACACGGGCACGTACCCGCGGGCCAGGTGCACGTCCCGAACGTAGTCCTCCACCTGTTTGCGTAAGATGCCGCCCTTCGGGTGCCAGACGGCCAGGCCCGCCCCCAGCTCGTCAGGGAACGAGAACAGGTCGAGCTGGCGTCCGAGCTTGCGATGGTCTCGGCGCTCGGCCTCCTCCAGACGGTGGAGGTAGGCCTGGAGATCGTCCTCCGTGGCCCACGCGGTCCCGTAGATCCGCTGCAGCTGGGGCCGCCGTTCGTCGCCGCGCCAGTACGCCCCGGCCAGGCTCAAAAGCTTGAACGCCCCCAAGCGTGCGGTACTCGCGACGTGCGGACCGAGGCAGAGGTCCGCCCAGCCGTCGTTTCGATAGAGCGAGAACCGATCGCCCAGGGCGCCTTCCTCGGCCTCGGCGGTCTCGATGATCTCCTTCTTGTAGGGCTGGTCCTCGAAGCGCTTCATGGCCTCGGTCCGCCCCAGCTCTTCTCGCAGGAAGGGCTGGCCCTCCTTCTCGATCTCGCGCATCCTGGCCTCGATCCGCTGCAGGTCCTCCGGGGTCAACTGTGTCGGGAGGTCGAAGTCGTAGTAGAAGCCGTCCTCGATGGGCGGACCGATGGCGTATCTGGCCCCTGGGAACAGATCGCACACGGCTTGAGCCATCACGTGGGCGGTCGAGTGTCGAAGCACGCGCAGTCCGTCTGGATCGGAGGCCGTGACCGGCTCGACGGTCACGGCTTCCTCCACCGGCCAGGCCAGATCGACCAGGTGCCCGTCCACCCTTGCGCACACGGCGTCGCCCGGCAGGACCTCTCCCACCGGCGAGCCGGCCGCGATGTCCTTGATGTCCCCTCCGGGGAGCGTGACCTTGGGCATAGCCAAGGATGATAGTGAGCTTTGTCTCCCCGGCCCCGGGTAGGACCTTCTGCTTTTTTCCGAAGGGAAGCAGGGGCACCACGCGATACATGGGGTGACGACAAGGGCAAAGCCATCGAGAGGTGGCGACGCAAAGCCACGGGCCCGGGCGAGCTTTGCGCTCCCGGGGCAGCCGGGCTGCCGAAGGGAGGATTCGTTGGACGAGGGTGGAGCGCTCGGAACCCCCGAGATGGGCACAGATACGAACCCGGCTCACTGGACCGCGAAACGGCATTGGCGGCGTCTAGGACGGGCCATGCACCAGGGTAACCTGGACAGGGCGGAGAAACTGGCCATCGCCTATCTCAGGAAGCACCCCCAGGACTCAACCTCATGGGACGTGTGGAGCCAGGTGCTCCGCACTCGAGAGCAGCACGCGGACGAGGAGCGGATCCTGCGCAGAGGAGTCGACTTCACCGGGGCCCCTCGCCTCCAGTTCCGCCTGGCTCAGATCCTCGCCTCGACCGGGAAACTCGAGGAGGCCATGAGCGTTCTGGACGCGTTCACGAAGGAACAGCTCGGATCGCTTCTGCCGGGACCTAGCCCACTGGGGATCGTTCCCATCGAGAGCTAGGCACTGAGGGGCTGTGCCGGTAGTGGGCGCGGGAGGTTTTGAACCTCCGACCTCTTGCGTGTGAAGCAAGCGCTCTCCCACTGAGCTACGCGCCCGCGACCACAACCATAGCACCCCATAAAGAGGCGACGGCGCGTGCCCGCGTCGCGCCGCCGCCCTCGCCGAACCTCGCGGTTCGGACGCTCTCTTCTGGCGGCCAGTGCCGGCCGCCTATCTCTGGATAGTGTTGCACTGGACCTGCGGCAATAGCAAGCAGTTTGGAGCCAGTTCGATCCGAACGGACGTGCCGTCACCCCAGGTCCGGGACCGGAATCGCAGGTGGGGGGCCCACATACCGGGCCGTCGGCCGCATGATCCGGGGGTCCGCGAGCTGCTCCAAGACGTGGGCGGACCACCCGACGATGCGGCTGAGAGCGAAGGTCGACGTGAAGAGGACCGGCGGCAGGCCCACAGCCTCCAGCACGATCGAGGCGTAGAACTCCACGTTCGTGTACAGCTCGTGGCCGGGCCTGAGCTCGCGCAGGAGGGCGAGGCTCCGTTCCTCCACGTGGCGGGCCAGCTGCACCCGCGGACCCCCCAGGCGCTCCGCCACCTCACGAAGCAGCCGCGACCTGGGATCCTCCGTGCGATAGACGGCGTGGCCAAAGCCCATGATCCGCTCCCCCCGCTCGAGCTTGGCCCGAAGCCATTCCTCGGCACGCTCCGGGCTTCCGATCTCATCCAGCATCTCCCAGACACGACCGGGCGCTCCGCCGTGGAGCGGTCCCGAAAGAGCCCCCAGCGCTCCGACGATGGCCGCTCCCACGTCGGCCCGGGTGGAGGCGATGATCCTGGCAGTGAACGTGGAAGCGTTGAACCCGTGGTCGATCGTGGAGATCCAGTACTGCTCGAGCGCCCGTGCTCGATCCGCGCCAGGCTCCTCGCCGCTCAACATGAAGAGGAAGTTGGCGGCGTGGCCGAGGCCGGAGGAAGGGTCGATCGGAGCTCGTCCCCTCCGGAGCCGGTGCAGCGCGGCCACCAGGGAGGGCGCAACGGCGCAGAGCCGGAGGCATTGGCTGCGAAGCTCCTCGCGGGTGCAGTCGAGAGCGGGCCGGAGCGCGAGAGCGGCAGCCATCAGTGACATCCCGATCCGCTCGGCCGAGAGAGGAGCCGGTGCCGGCGACCTGGCCATTTCGGGCAGGAGGCTGGCTACTTCATCGGGGATGCGACGAAGCTCGGTCACCTCCCGGAGGAACCGGTCTCGCTGATCAGCCGAAGGGAGCTCCCCCTCCACGAAGAGATGCCACACGTCTTCGAACGTCCGCTTCTGGGCGAGCTCGATGGCGTCGTACTGCTTGTAGTGGTAGAAGCCCTCGGTCCCCTGGACCTGGCCGAGCTCCGTATCCGCAACCGCGAGTCCTCTCAGCCCCGGCGGTGCGGCCCCGGGATTACTCTCGTTCGCCCGGTCAATCGAGTCCTCCGAGCCACCCATCAGGCTCCCCTTTGTCCAGCCAGCTGGACCTCGGCCCCGGATAGTTGATTTATATGTATCAGAATGGATTCTACTTGAACACGATGTCAAACTGGAGTCGTGATCAGGATCGATGGCGAGGAGTTCCTGACCGCCCAGGAGGCAGCCGACCTCTTGGGGGTGAAGGTGACCACGCTCTATGCCTATGCCAGCCGGGGGCGGGTGCGTTCGTACCGCCGGGGCCGAGCTCGCCGCCGGCTGTATCGGCGAGCCGAGCTCGACGCGATGCTGGAACTTCATCCGGGCGGCCCCCAGACGCGACTGCCACGGGCTGAGGACTGGGTGCCGTACACGTGACGTGGTTCAGGGCCTGCTTGGGGGTGCCGATGAACCAAGGGCCCGACCCGGGCAGGAGAAGATGTGGCGCAAATACGGTGACGTTCCTTACACACTGCTCATCTTTGCCATCTTCTCGCTCGAGGTCCTGAGCCTGGCCTTTGCCACCTGGAGCTTCTCTCGCCACCTGTTCGGCTTCGTCCCATACAAGGAAATCCAGGGGGTGCTTGTTGGAGCCGTCGCAGTCACCGCAGCAGCACTGGCGCTCCTCAGCGGCTACATCCTGGCATATCACGCGCTGAGCTTGTCCCGGGAGCGCCGCTCCCGGCAGCGGGTCCAGATGTGGACCGAGCGGTGGATCCAGGGTCTTTTCGGAGACGGATCCTTCCCAGAGGCTCCCCTCTCGCCGGAAGCACAGGAGGCAGCCATCGCCCTCCGTGAGCTCGTCGGCGGCGACCAGGGGATGGAGCTGGGGGCTCGGCTGGAGGAGGCGGGTGTGGGCCAATCGCTGGTCCGCCGCCTCGGCTCGCGTCGGCGAACGGTGCGGCTCGACGCCCTCGAGACGCTTGCCAGGGCTCGCCTGCCAACGGCATTCGCCGCGGTCAATTACCTCCTTCACCACCCTCAACCCGTCGTGAGGCTCATGGCCGGGCGGGCCGCAGCCCGCACCCTCGCGATTTGGAACGGCTCGGCGCGAGACGTCGGCGTGATCTCTTTCGCGGATTCCCTGGCTGGAGCCGAGCTCCCTGCGGGAGCCGTGACCGAGGTGCTGATCCTGCTCCAGGATGCGGCCCCAGCCGTCATCGCCCGCATGATGGCCGACCCCAACCTGTCCGCTCCGCCGACCCGAGCATGCCTGGACGCCGTGGGCCGGCTCGGGCTTGTTCAGCTCGCCTACGAGGCAGGTTCCCGGATCACTCACGCCAATGCGGAGGTGCGGGCCGCCGCCCTCCGAGCCCTGGGCCGCCTGCGCCGCGTCCCGGCAAGGGCACGGGACGCCGTCGTCATCGCGCTGGCGGACGACACCGAGTTCGTCCGGATCCAGGCCGCCCGGGCCGCCGCTTTCGTTCAGGAGGAAAACGCCCTCACGGCCCTGTACGAATCGCTGGGCGATCCGTCCTGGTGGGTGCGTCGGGCATCCGCGGAATCCCTGCTCGGACGGGGCGACTGGGGCGTGGGGGCGCTGCAGAAGGCTGCAGCCTCCCATCCGGACCGCTACGCCAAGGACATGGCCGCCCAGGTGTTGCTGGACGCCGGTTTGGTGGTCGCAGGTGAGACGACGCCCATTGGGGAGGCACAATGAGAGGTTGGGCCTATCTCTACGTCACCACACAGTTCTTCGTTCTCGCCTATTTCGCGGTGCTGAATCTTCTCTACGCGCTGTTCGGCTACCTCGGGCTGCGGTCGGTGGTGGTCTACGCACGGGAATCCTCCCAGCTCATGCTGAAGGATCTGCTGGAGCAAGACCTCGAGTTGCCGGTGTCCATTCTGGTGGCCGCTTACAACGAGGAGCGGACCATCGTGGCCAGCGTGGCATCGCTCCTCTCGCTTCGGTATCCGGAATTCGAGGTGCTGGTGGTCTCCGATGGTTCGACCGATGGGACCATCGACCGGCTCATCGAGGGCTTCGCCTTGGTGGAGCAGCCTCGCGTCTACCGCCGGGTCCTGCTGACCCAGCCGATCCTGCGGAGCTTCCGATCCCTTCGCTACCCCAACCTGATCGTCGTGGAGAAGCTGCGAGGGGGTCGGGCGGACGCGCTCAACGCCGCCCTGAACCATGCGAGGTACCCGTTGGTCGCCGCCGTGGACGCGGATACGGTCCTGGACGCCGAGGCCGTCCTTCGGGCTTCCCGCCGGTTCCTGGAGGACGACCGGGTGGTGGCCGTGGGTGGCACCGTCAGACCCATCAATGGGGCCGTCGTCGACGGCGGCAAGGTGACCCACCTCCGGATTCCGCACCGGTGGATCGAGCGGTTCCAGATCCTCGAGTACGCTCGGGCCTTCTTCACCGGACGGGCGGGCTGGAGCTATTTCGGCGCTCTGCTGATCATCTCAGGGGCCTTTGGGCTCTTCCGGCGCGAAACGGTGATGCAGGTTGGCGGGTTCTCTACGCAGACCGTGTGCGAGGACATGGAGCTCGTGGTGAGGCTCCACAAGCAACTGCGGCGGGCAGGGAAGCCGTATCGGATCCTGTTCACCCCGGACCCGATCTGCTGGACCGAGGTCCCCTCGACGATCCGACTGTTGCGGCGCCAGAGGAATCGATGGCACCGGGGACTGTGGGAGACGTTATGGACTCACCGGGACATGGTGCTCAACCCTCGGTACGGACGGCTCGGCTTCGTGGCGGTTCCCTACTTCCTGTTCTTCGAAGCCCTCGGCCCCATCGTGGAGGTGTTCGGCTACACCGTGATGATCCTCGGGTTCTTCCTCCACATCCTGTTCGTGCAGTTCGCGTTGCTGTTCCTGGCCCTGTCGGTGCTCTACGGCATGCTGCTCTCTCAGATGGCAGTGGGGATCGAGACGCTTCTGTTTTCCCGGTACCCGCGGGTCCGCGACCGGATGACCCTGGTGGGGGCGGCGTTTCTGGAGTTCGTGGGGTACCGGCAGCTCCTCACTCTGGAGCGGTTCATCGCCACCTTCCAGATCAAGATGAAGCGGGGGAACTGGGGTGTCATGACCAGGTCGGGCATCGGCCCCGGCGCCCACCACGCACAGGAGACAAGCGTCTCGGAATCTACGAGGCGAGCGACGTCGCCCGCTCCAGGAGCGCGTTGATCTCGATCTGGAATCCCGATCTGGCGGCTCCTCAAACCACACAAGGATTGGGCGAGACGACCATGATGGACAGGCGCGGCACAGGCGTGACATGGCCTGAGCGATCAGCCTCGCAGAAGGGAAAGGTCGACATGATCATCGAGCATGGGGGGCGCCGTCCGGATGTTCACCCGAGCGCGTGGATCGCTCCCAACGCGGTCGTCTCGGGCGCCGTCTCGATCGGAGCCGAAGCCAGGGTGCTGTTCGGCGCAGTGCTGACGGCCGAGATGGGGGCCGAGATGGAGGTCGGCGCCGGTTGCGTGGTGATGGAGCAGGCCGTTCTCCGAGCGTCGGGAAGGTTCCCGCTCCACCTCGGGCAAGGGGTGCTCGTGGGCCCACACGCATACGTGACCGGCTGTAGCGTCGGCGCGCGGAGCTTCATCGCCACCGGGGCGATGGTCTTCAACGGGGCACGCCTGGGTGAGGCATGTGTGGTGGCCCTGGGCGGCAAGGTCCACATCGACTCGGACCTCCCCGGCGGCACTCGCGTTCCCATCGGATTCATCGCGTTCGGCCGGCCGGCCACGATCTATCCGCCAGAAGGGGCGCCTGAGGTCCACGACGGCCTTGCTCGGGTGGACTTCATGCGCTATGTCTTCGGGGTGGAAACCCAGGGCAAGGACAGGTCCCAGATCATGGAGGAGGCGCTGTCCCGGTACACCCGCGCCCTCGGCGCTCACCGCACCGACGTGGTCTTGTAGCCGGGTCTACCGGTTCGCCTGGCGCTCCACACAAACCCAGCTGGGACTTCACCCGTATTACCTCGGTTGTCATTCGCTTGGTCGCCCCATGACGCCCAAGCAAGGGAAGCGTCGGCGGTGTTCACGTCCGCAGAAAGGGGATGTCTCATGTTGAAGGGAAAACCCTCGCGATGGTTACTTGCGGCGCCACTGGCTATCGCGCTTCTGGCAGCCGGGGCCGCGGCCGGCAACGCCGCGGCAGCGAACATCTACACGGTCACCAACCTTGTCTCCGACGTGCCCGGCGAAGCCATGCACGTCGATCCGAATCTCGTCAACGCGTGGGGCCTCGCGGCCGGCCCGACGACGCCATGGTGGGTCGCCGACAACGGGACCGACGTCTCCACGCTGTACACGGGGGACGGCGACGCGCTTCCGCTCGTGGTCCAGGTCGAGGGCGCTCCGACCGGGCTGGTCTTCAACGGCGGGCCGAACTTCATCGTGAGCGACGGGGCGGGCAACTCGGGTCCCTCTCGTTTCATGTTCTCCACCGAGAGCGGCACCATCCGTGGGTGGAATCCCAACGTCCCGCCGCCGCCCCCATCGACCCAGACCTTCGTCGTGGTCGACCGCTCTGACGTAGAGGCGATCTACAAAGGCCTGGCCATCGCTTCGACGGCCGACGGCGACTTCATCTACGCGACCGATTTCCACAATGCCCGGGTAGATGTCTTCGACGGCGACTTCAACCTGGTGACCGCCCCCGGGGCGTTCGCCGACCCGCGCATCCCGCACGGGTTCGCGCCCTTCGGTATCCAGAACATCGGCGATCAGATCTTCGTCACCTACGCCAAGCAGGACGCCGAGGGCGAGGATGACGTCGCCGGCCCGGGCCTCGGCTTCGTCGACGTGTTCGACACGAGC
Source organism: Actinomycetota bacterium (assembly GCA_036505215.1). Classification (GTDB taxonomy): domain Bacteria; phylum Actinomycetota; class UBA4738; order UBA4738; family UBA4738; genus DASXTW01. The sequence goes on from DASXTW010000136.1 coordinate 8,685, forward strand.
GGGGCCTTCCTCGGGCGAGTCGCCACCCGTGGCCAGCTCAACGCGCCGTGGGGACTGGCGCTTGCGCCGGCGAGCTTCGGCCGCTTCGCCGGTGACCTGCTCGTCGGGAACTTCGGGAACGGAGAGATCAACGCGTTCGAGCGGCGGGCGGACGGTACCTTCGGGTACCGGGGCAAGCTGCGAGGGGCGGACGGCGAGGCCATCTCGATCGACGGGCTGTGGGCGCTCGGATTCGGCAATGGCGCAGCGGCAGGGCCAACCGACACGCTGTTCTTCACCGCCGGCCCGGACGACGAGGAACACGGGCTGTTCGGGAAGATCGAGGCCGGCTAGAAGCGAACACGGTCGGGTTCTACAGGCGGGCGGCTGCTTCGGCGGCCGCCCGCCTCCGGTCTGCCCGAACGTCGGCCTTCCTGCGCGATTCCGTCATGATGGCCGCCGATGAGCGACCGCCCGGACTCCACCCAACAGCCGTCTCTCTGGCGGCACGGCGCCTTCATGAAGCTGTGGGTCGGCCAGAGCATCAGCCAGCTCGGCTCGCAGGTGACCATCCTCGCCCTGCCGCTCACGGCGATCCTCCTGTTCAGGGCCACGCCGTTCCAGGTCGGCCTCCTGGGAACGTTCGAATTCCTTCCCTTCGTCCTGCTGGGCCTTCCGGTCGGCGTGTGGGTGGACCGCGTTCGGCGAAAGCCTCTGTTGGTGGCCGCCGACCTGGGGCGCTTCCTCGTCCTCGGCAGCGTTCCGCTGGCGTACGGCCTCGACGAGCTCCACATCGGACATCTCTACGCCGCCGCGTTCCTCTCCGGCGTGTTCACCGTGTTCTTCGACGTGGCCTATGGCTCGTACCTTCCATCGCTGATCGATCGAGGGCGTCTGGTGGACGGCAACTCGAAGCTGGAGATCTCGCGCTCGGGCGCGCAGCTGCTCGGTCCGGGGCTGGCGGGGATCCTGGTCCAGGCCTTCACCGCCCCGGTGGCCATCCTGGCCGACGCGGGCAGCTATCTGGGCTCGGTCCTGTTTCTCTTCATGATCAGGCGCAAGGAGCCGCCCGTCGAGGGGCCGGCCGAGGGCTCAGCCAGGATGGCCGGCCAGATCCGGGAGGGACTTCGCTATGTGCTCCGTCACCGGCTGCTCAGGCCACTCCTCGCGTGCACCGCCACCCTGAACTTCACCGGCGGGATCACTCTGGCCGTCCTCTTGTTGTTCGCCGTCCGCTCCCTCGATATGAGCCCCGGGGTCATCGGCATCGTCCTGGCTCTGGGAAACGTCGGCTTGCTCGGAGGTGCTTTCGTGGCAGGCCGCATCTCCCGCCGACTCGGAGTCGGCCCCACGCTGATCGGGGCGGGAGCGCTGATCGGTTTCGCCTGGGCTCTGCTCCCGCTGGCCAGCCCGTCGACCGCCGTTCCGCTTCTGATCGTCTACGGCGTCTTGTGGAGCTTCGGAGCCGTGATCTACAACGTGAACGGACGAAGCCTCGTGCAATCGATCACGCCGGACCGCCTGCTCGGCCGCACCGTCGCCACCAACCGGTTCGTGGTCTGGGGGACCATTCCGCTGGGAACGTTCCTCGGCGGGATCCTGGGGAGCCGGATCGGCCTGCGGCCGACGTTGTGGATCTCAGCCGCTGGCGGGCTGGTCGCGTTCCTGCCCCCGCTGCTATCCGAAGTCCGTCGGCTCACGGACATGCCGACCCTCGGCGACGTCGAGACGTCGCCACCGTTATCGATCGCACCGGCAGGAGCGCCCGGTGACCCCGTCCATCCTCCCGGCCCGACCGGATAGAGCTCTTCTACTCGGCCTCATCGACGACGGGCAGGCACCCACCCGGCCCAAGGAGCCCGGAGCTCCCCGATCGCCTTGTCGCTCAATCGGGCATCGACCCACATCACGAGGACGACCGAGAGGACAGCGACGGCCAGTCCGACCAGGCCCACCGCGATGAGGAGCTCATCCCTCAGGATGCGGCCTCGTTGGGTCGTGGAAGCGATCGAGGTCGCGGTCAGAGCCACCGCGAGACCGGCGTAGGAGAGACATGCCGACCACCAGGCGGCCAGAGCCACCCTGCGCCAGAAGCGCTTGGTCGAGCCCGACTCTGTCTTGGCAAGGAGCTCTGACACGGAGCGGACGGGCGCGACCAGGTTCACGCCGGGAACCAGCCACGCGGGAACCACCCGGCCGGGCCCGTACCGGATGCCTGAGGGCTCCAGGTGGGCCAGCCTGCTCGCCGCGCCCACCTGCCACGTCAGCAGCCCGACTCCCGTTGGAACTCCGATCAGGACGACGAGTAGCTGGAAAAGCCCGATGCGGCGCTCGAGGGTGTCGATGGAGATCTTCCTGTTCGTGATGGCCTCCGGGAGTAACGGCGACGGTACGCTTTCGTTCGGTGACACGCCTGAGCTCGCATCCTGTTGGTGCACAGCTCGGATCAAAGGATGTACCTGGCTGACCGCGTAGTCGACGAGGATCACGTTCGCCGCCGCCCACACGAACATGAGGCCGACGGCGATACGGCGAATCGTGGGAGCCCACGGTGGCCCGCGCATCTCTTCCCCACCCCGAGTCGGGTCGAGCCATTGTCGTTGTCGCTTGCGTGACAGGTCAAGGACGACGGCGTTACATCGCCTTCTGAGTCAGAAACCCGGCAGGTCGATCCGGACGACCTCGCCGGATTCGATGTTGATGACCCACACCGCTCCCCCTTCGATCAGTGCAGGCCCGAATATGTCGGACGTGTTGGCTTGCTCCGTCACTCCCACGGTCGTTCCGCCGCTGCCCGGCACGACCAGGGTGGCGGCGATCTCGCCGGTGGCAGGATCGATCCGAAGAATCTTGCCCCGAGCGTACTGGTTGTAGTTCACCGCGAGGGAAACCCAGACCGAGCCCGAATCGACGGTGATCCCGGCGCGACCGATGCTCCCCTTGACCCCCGGCATGGCCGAGCTCTCCCACCGGCCGAGCACGCGGCGGCTGGCGACAGCGTTGGTGGCTGGATCGATCCTGACGAGCTGCCAGGTGCAGGGAGGGCCCCCAGGGCCGCAGACCGACGCCCACACACCAGAAGGTCCGACCGCCAATCCATCGACCGACCCGCCCAGATCGATCGTCGTCTGTACGGCGTTCGTCTCCGGGTCGACTCGCACGACGCGACCCCCGCCTCGGACCCACACGGAACCGTCCCCTACCGAGACGCCCGTGGCTGGGACACCGTTGTTAGGAGGTACAAGATCGCCGTTGTTCTCGATTCCTCTCGTGGCCGGCACTCCGGTGTCGATCGTTGCCACTATCGCGTTGGTCCGAGGGTCGATCCTCGTCAGGGTGCCCCCCAGACTGACGACCCACAGCGAGCCGTCGGCCGCGGCCTCGGAGGGATTCGGCACGCGGATCGACGCCTCTTTCCTAAGCGATACGCCGTCGATCCGGATGACCTCTCCGGAGCGGCGGAGGACCCAGGCGTCTCCGAAAGCCGCCGCAACACCGACGTCCCCCGCCTGACCGACTTCGACAGTCGTGATCTTTCCGGTATCCACGTCGAAACGCGCGAGGGACGCGACGCCAGCCTCGGCTCCGGGATCGGACGCAGGCGCAGGGAACGCGATGTTGCCCCCGCTGGCGACCCAGAGGGTCCCATCGGCGCCGGCGAGCCCGAGAGGCATTTCCGGAGTGGGGTGGAACCAGGTCACTCCCTCGGTCGAAACGGCAGATCGAACGCCAGACGAACCCGAGGCTTGGGGCATTGGGGACGGAGACGGAGATGTGTCGGCCGGCTTGGTCCCGGTTGCTCCTCCCAACGACCGCACGCCCGCCACCGCCCCGGACCCGAGGAGTCCCAGGGTCAACAGTGCGACAACGGCGTTCCGGGCGAGGCGGCGAGTCGACCGGCGCATCGTTCGTTCGAGACCATCCGGCGGCCCGATCGCGTCCGCCTTGCGCCGCAGCAGTTCGCGCAGCTCCTCGTCCAATTCATCGATCTGGTTAGGCATCCTGATCTCCTCGCACGGTTGCACGGAGCTGGGCGATCCCTCTGGACACCAACGACCGGTATGTGCCCGGGCGGCACCGCAGGACTTCCGACGCCTGCTGCTCCGAAAGGTCCTCATAGAAGTGCAGGACGATGGCCACGCGTTGCCGCTCCGGGAGCTGGAGGAGCGCCTGCCACAGATCCTCACGGATGTCGAGATCCGGACTCGTCGCCTCCTCCTGGAAACGTTGCTGCTCCCGATTCAGGTACGTCCGCTCTACCCGCTTCCGCCGGAAGTGCATGCGCGAGAGGTTCACGACCGTCTGGCGAAGGTAGGACTCGAATGCGTCCGGGTTGCGAAGGTGCAGCAGCCTGCCGAACAGTCGGACGAAGGCATCCTGGACAAGATCGTGGGCCAGTGCCCGGTCACCGGTGAGCAGAAACGCGAGCCGGAGGGCGGCGGGTGCGTGCCTCAGAAACAGATCAGTCCGACCGGAGCGCTGCTCCTCCGGGGCCCGGTCGGCCTCCACCTGAAGACTCGATTCCTTTGGCATCCCATACAAGAGATGCCAAGGAAACCACGTCCGCTGCGACGTGCGGCCGATCGGTACTCGTGACGATCGGTCAGGGTGCGCCCGCCTTCAGGCTTCGGGTGTGATCTCGATCTCATAGATGGCCGCCCGCAAGCGGACGTTGAACCAGCGAAAGAATCCCTCCTGACCGAGGAGATGAAAAGCCAGCGGCCAGGGGTCGCAAAACCAGACGGGAGCCTCCCAGGTCACCTCACCCAATGTCAGCTGCACCGATGCTCGCCGCGCCGCGGCGACGAAGCCTCCTACGACGAAGCGCTCTTCGTCCGCGTCAGTGAGATCGATTCCCGCGGCATGGGCGACCCATCCGGCAAATCGGTTGTGCAACGCACCGGTATCCAACAGACAGAGCTGTGGCGCCCGGGAGATACCCTCTACCGCTACAGGCACCGCCGGACGAAGGTAATCCTTCGACGCGCCGGGAAGCTCCTTGTAGGGAAATCTCATGCTGGCGCGACGCCGGTTGCTGTGGTCTGGTCACCCGGGACCCGGAACATTGCGTCGGCCTGCTGGTTGTGGCGCTCGAGCCATCCCAGCACGGCCTCTGGAGTGTCAGCGGCCACGAGGACTTCGAGCCCTCTTTGGGCCACCCATCGCCCTGCGAATGGCCGGAGAAGATCGGCTTCACGGCCGCGGTGCGGGCCGGGCCGATCCGGTGAGGCCAGAGGGGACTCACGGCTCCGCCGCCCTACCGTGAACCCGAGCCGGCTCAAGATCCGCCGGGCTTGATGCGTGTTGAAGTCGGCGCGGTCGAGGCCTGTCACCAGGCTGATCACCTGCTTCGGCGGGTAACGTTTGCCGGCAACGACTACGTAATGGTCTCCAAGGGGGTCCGGCATCACGTCACGAAGCTGTCGAGCGATCTCCTCAGCATCGAGTGCGAACTCCTGCTGGGCGATCTTGGCTTGTACTTGACTCATACTTACTGTATAGCACTTACCAGTCGCTCCCACAAAGCCAGCACCGAGAACGGAACCCCGATGCAACGCCATCTGCAGCATCGGGGCGCCCTCAGGCATCTCAATGCGGGGAAGGTTGGGGAACCCTGGTCTTTCTCATTGCGCGGAGATAGCCCGCGAGCTATATAAGAATGGGCACCTTCGACGAGGATGGCGAAGTGTGGGCTCAATACCGCCTGCGGTGAAGGCGCGAGGGGGGATTCTCGGGCGAGACGCCGAGCTGGCCTCCTTGGATGCTTTCTTGCTACTGAATGGCATCGGACGGCGGGAGTCAAGGTGAGACGCTAGCCGATGCCGCAACGACTACAGAAACCGGGCGTCCCACAAAGGCCGGTTCCCCTGGACGCGCGTGCTGGTGCCGGTCAGACTTCGGATATGCCAACCTGCTCGCACTGCGGGCAAGAGAACCCCGACATCGCCAAGTTCTGCTTGGCCTGTGCCACCCCGTTGGCTAAAGCCCCAAGCTCCGGAGCCGAGGAGCGCAAGGTGGTCACGGTGCTGTTCTGCGACCTGGTGGGGTTCACCGCAGCCTCCGAGGCCGCCGACCCCGAGGACGTCCGGGCCCGGATCCGTCCCTACCACGCCCGGCTGCGGCAGGAGATCGAGGGCTACGGCGGCACAGTGGAGAAGTTCATCGGTGACGCTGTCATGGCGGTGTTCGGGGCTCCGGTGGCCCACGAGGACGACCCCGAACGGGCCGTCCGGGCCGGGCTGCGGATCCTGGAGGCCATCCAGGAGCTGAACGAGGGTGCTCCCGGGCTTGAGCTTTCTGTCCGGATCGGAATCAACACGGGGAAGGCCGTGGTCGCCCTAGGCGCTCGACCAGAGCTCGGGGAAGGAATGGTCACGGGCGACGTGGTGAACACCGCCTCACGCCTGCAAGGCGTGGCTCCGGTCGGAGGGATCGTGGTTGGGGAAGGGACCTACCGAGCCACGAAGCCCGTCTTCGAATACCACGCCCTACAGGCCGTGGCCGTGAAGGGCAAGGCCGAGCCAGTCCCCGTCTGGGAAGCCTTGGCGGCCCGGGCCCGGTTCGGGGTTGACGTCACCCGGACCCACGAGACTCCGCTCGTCGGCAGGGAATTAGAGCTCCGCCTTCTTACCGACACGTTCGAGCGGGCGGTGCGAGACAGCTCGGCCCAGCTGGTGACAGTTGTGGGCGAGCCTGGGGTGGGAAAGAGCCGCCTGGTGGCCGAGCTGTTTACCCACATCGACTCCCTCTCCGACCTCATCACCTGGCGGCAGGGCCGCTCTCTCCCCTACGGGGAAGGGATCACTTTCTGGGCCCTCGGGGAGATCGTCAAGGCCCAGGCCGGGATCCTGGAGTCCGACCCACCGGAGGTCGCTGACGCCAAGCTCGCAGAGTGCGTTCAGGTCCTGGTGCCCGACGAGGCGGAGCGGGCCTGGTTCCGGTCCCGCCTGGGACCCCTGGTCGGACTGGAGTCCACCTCCTCTGCCGTGCGAGAGGAATCCTTCGCCGCCTGGCGGCGGTTCCTGGAGGGGGTAGCCGCCGCGGGACCCATGGTGATCGTGCTGGAGGACCTGCACTGGGCCGACCAGCCGATGCTGGAGTTCACCGAGCACCTGGTGGAGTACGCCACCGATGTGCCGCTAATGGTGGTGGGAACCGCCCGCCCGGAGCTGTACGACCGCTACCCCGGGTGGGCCGGGGGCAAGCGCAACGCCACTACCATCTCACTCTCCCCGCTACGCGAGGAGGACACCGCTCGGCTCGTGTCGGCATTAATGCACCAGGCGGTTCTCCCCGCCGAGACCCAGGCACTGCTGCTGGAGCGGGCGGGCGGCAACCCTCTATACGCGGAGGAGTTCATCCGGATGCTCACCGATCGGGGCCTGATCGACGAGCGGGGTCGGCTCAGTGGCGATCCTTCTGTGGTGCCCTTCCCCGAGGGAATCCAGGCCCTCATCGCAGCCAGGTTGGACACCCTCGCCCCTGAGCGCAAGGCCCTGCTATACGACGCCTCGGTGATCGGCAAGGTGTTTTGGTCCGGGGCGGTGGCCGCCATGGGGAATCGGGACGAGCCTGAGGTTCGGGTGGGCCTGCACGAGCTCTCCCGCAAGGAGCTGATCCGGCCGGCCCGGGTCTCCTCGGTAGAGGGGGAGGCCGAGTACAGCTTCTGGCATGCGCTGGTCAGGGACGTGGCCTATGTCCAGATCCCCCGAGCCCAGCGGGCCGAGCGGCATCGAAAGGCTGCCGCCTGGATCGAGGAGCTCGCCGGAGACCGTGTGGCCGATCACGCCGAGCTTCTGGCCCACCACTTTCTGATCGCCATGGAGTTGTTGGAGGCGTCGGGGCGAACCGCAGATCTCGGCCCCATTCAGGAATCCGCTAGGCGCTACCTCACCATGGCGGGTGACCGGGCCATGAGCCTGGACGTGGCGAAAGCCCTCCAGCGCTTCCGATCCGCCCTGGACCTGACCCCTGAGGACCATCCGGATCGCCCAGGGATCCTGGCCAAGCTTGCGGAGGCGCTGTACCAGTCCGCGCACTTCGAGGAGGCAGAGACTTTCTACCGAGAAGCGATGGAGGAATTCCGGGCACAGGGCGATGCAATAGGGGCTTCCGATGCTGCACGCGGGTTGGGCGCTGTCCTCGGAACACGGGGCGACGTGGCGGGCGCCGGGAAGCTGTTCGCGGAGGCCGTGAGCGAGCTGGAGCAGCTCCCGCCAAGTGCCGCCCTCGCCCGAGCGGTTGTGACAAGCGCGGGCACCCACATGATGGCCGGCCGGTACAGCGAAGCCGTCGCCGAGGCAGATCGGGCCATCTCGCTGGCGCGATCGGCAGGGGCAGTGGAGCTGGAAGTGCGGGCCCTCGACTTCAAAGGTGCTTCCCGGGTGTCCCTCGGTGACATAGGGGGTGTAGCCGATCAGCGACGGGCCTTGGAGGAGGCCCTTCGGGCGGGATTTGGGCGAACCACTGTGGTCATATACAACAACCTGGGCGACAGTATCCGCTTCGTCGAAGGGCCCGGTTCAGCACTTGCAACGTTTCGAGAAGGGATCGCGTTCGCCGAGTCCCGGGGGCTCGAGGAAGCTGGGACCCACATTCGTGCCGAATCAATCGACCCGCTGATCGACCTGGGGAAGTGGGACGAGGGTACCGACGTGGCTCTTGAACTTGTAGCGCTCTTTAAAGAGACGGGAGATCTCTACGGCGAGGCGTTCGCGGAAGGCCGCCGAGCCTACGTCCTGGCCGAACGGGGGGAAGCGCTGGATGAGGAGCATCTCCTTACTAAAGGCCGCGAGATCGGTGATACGCAGATACTCGTCCCGATCCTGGTTGCGGTTGCCATCGCCCAATCCATGGCGGATGACACAGGGAACGCGATCCGCCTGGTTAGCGAGGCTCTCGAGGTCACAGCAAGGGGGGCGACGTACACTCGGGCTGGCTCGCTAACCGATCTGGTGAGGGTAGCCGTAGTCTCCAGCAATCTTGGCCTTGCGGAGAGTCTGCAGGCCGGCGTGGATGAGCCTCTGCCGAGGTTCCAGCACGCCCTCGCTTCGGCACGAGCGATGCTTGCCGAAGCAAGGGGCGACCTACAAGGCGCGCTCGATCGGTACGGGGACGCGGCCGAGCGCTGGTCCGCCTTCGGTCTGGTCTTCGAGCACGCCCACGCGTTGTTCGGGCAGGGACGGTGCCTCGTTGCCCTCGGGCAATCGATCGAGGCAGCGCAGCCCCTCGGTGAGGCTCGTCGTGTCTTCTCCGGCCTCCGAGCCTCTCCATACGTGGCAGACGTCGACAAGTGGCTGGAACGGGCGACCGCGCTCACCTCCTAGTACCTCCTGCTTCCGAAGCAATAGGTCTGCGCATCCGCCAGGTGGCTCGCGACCTCGACCATCCGGTGCAGTGAATCTCCGCGACCTAGTCGAGACGTTTCCCCGCCTGTATCACGTGGCTGTCGCCGGGTCTTGGCCCAGCATTAGTCGTCTCGGTCTGCTCTCGACGACCGCCCTACTTGACCGGTTCGAGATCGTGGGTGACCAACGCCGTGCCCTTGAATCGACCCGCCGCCCAGCGAGCGTTACGATCAGTCATCCCACTCACGGCCAAGCTCTCATCCGCGATCAGATCCCAATCCGAGAGGCCGTGCTTGCACGGCGCCTTGAGGGCATGTCGGTCGACGAGTGGCTCCGCGAGCTCAACCGGCGGGTTTTCTTCTGGCTCGACGACGCGAGGGTCTTGCGGCTTCTCTCTGCCGTCGCCTACCGGCATCATCGCCACGACGTACTCGTTGTCGACACTGCCTCGCTCCTGGCGGCGCATGAGGAGCGAGTGACGCTCTCCCCGATCAATACGGGCTCCACGATCTATAACGCTGCTCCGCGGGGCGTTGGCACATTCCTCCGGATTGCGGACTACCCCTTCGAAGATTGGGGGCGCCGGCGCGGCCGTCGTAGGGCGATTGCCGAGCTGGCGGTCGAGTATTCGGTGCCCGATATCGCCGTGCACACCCTCACCGTTGAATCCCGAAAGGGTCTGGGGTGCTTGGGACGATGTGGCACCGTGAGCGAACCTCACGATCCACCATATAGCTGCCCCAACTTGGCGAGCCCATGCTCCATCTCATCCCTCGCGACATCGATGTACTCGCCGGTCTGCTGAAGTGTGGAGTGCCCGAGGATGGCCTGGACCGTTGAAGGAGGCACGCCCCCCGCCGAGAGAAGGCTCGCGGTCGTCCGCCGGCCGCTGTGCGGAGTCGGCGGCTCGTCGATCCCTGCAGCCGCCATGGCTCTCTTCCAGACCCGACGTCGCCAGTTGTTTGGACGGATCACCCCGCCCTCCGTAGCCGAAAACAAGGGGGCAGCGCCGATCCGTCCCGAGCCGCGGACGTAGTCCTCAAGCTTCGACGAGAGCGGCAGTTCGGGAGGCAGCGGCAGCGTCCTCGATCGATTGGTCTTCGTCGCATCCTGCACGCTGACGCGGCCCCCGACCTCGATTACCGTCCGCCGGATTGTGAGTTCATGCCGCGAAAGATCCAAGTCCCGAACCTGGAGGCCAGCCATCTCCCCAAATCCGGAGACCCAGGCAGAACATGGCCTCGATCGCAAGGGCGTCACTCTCGCCCGAGATCTCCTCCGTCGCCTTGATCACGAGGGCCACTTCACGGGCCTGGAGGATCCGTGCCTTCCTGCGCTGAGCCGACTTACCCGCGTGCCCCGGACCGCGACCGGGTTCGAGGCGATCTCTCGATTTTCGACCGCCTCGGACAGCACTCGACCTAAGATGGAGCGGCACTTCTGTCGCGTGGCGACCCCGGCCCCCCTACGCTCCATGTCGGCGAGAAAGCTCTTTACGACTGGGATGGTGATCTTGCCTACCGGCCACGAACCTAGCTGACCAGCGGGTTTAGGTTGTGGGCGCTGGAGGATTTGAACCTCCGACCTCTTCCGTGTCAGGGAAGCGCTCTCCCCCTGAGCTAAGCGCCCGAGTCACCCATTGTAGGAGAAGCCCGACCGTCGTGGCTCAGAACTCCAAGCCGCAGTTCTCGCACAGGAACAGATGGGCTTTCACGTTCAGGCTGTGGCCTCCACACCGGTAGCATCGCCGGCAGGTGCCGGCGACGGCGCAGTCGATCGGGTCGGTCGTCTCCCCCGGCTGGTCCCAGGTCGTGGTCCCCTCAGCCGGCCTGGGAAGCTGGATGGAGAGCAGAACCAGTCCTTGGTCGCCACTCAGGAAGCCGTGTGGGTGCGCCGCCGCGCGCCCGATCATCAGCGCCTGTGCGAGCGATAGGGGCGTTTCGGCCACGAATGCCTCTCCCCCACCCTTCACCGCGCATACCCACTCTTCCGAGTCCGGATGGGTGTGCGCATAGGCGATCTGGTTGGGGGCAAACCCCTGCAGCGACAGGTAGTACCCCTCGCCCTGGGCTATGGGCACCCTGCGGAACCCCGAGGGGCAGATGGCGAGGAGGTCATCCGGGGAGGACCTGAACACACCCAGGTTGTCGAGGACCTCGGCCAGGTCCCCGGGCTTCCGCTCGATCTTCACGGGCCAATGTAAGCAGTGGCGCCACCGCCGCTGCAACCGCCCGCAGCCGACAGGTTAGGCGCCCCCCGGAACCGGCCGATATGGAAGAGTAGCGAGCTCGGTCGCCAACGGAGAGGGAATGGGTGTCGCCTCAGAAGAGTGAAGGCCGCCGGCCGAAAGTCCTGCTCGTCGACGACGACGCGGAGACCCGTGCCGTGCTTCGGGGCGTCCTGGAGGACGAGGGCATCCAGGTCGTGGGAGCCGCCGGGGACGGCGCGGACGCCCTGAACCAGGTCGATTCCCTCCTGCCCGAAGTGGTCCTCATGGACCTCCGAATGCCCCAGATGGATGGGTTCGAGGCCACCCGCCTCATCAAGGAAAAGCACAGTTGGATGCAGGTGGTGATTCTCACTTTCTACGACGACCTCCTCCCCGATCGCAGTCCGGAGGAGGTGGGGGCGTTCGCCTACCTCGTCAAAGGGTGTTCGGCCCGGCTCATGCGGGACGTGATCTTCAAGGCGTGGCGGGCGGCCCTGGAGACACGCTGGTCCCGCGCGGCTGGAAGCGCCTGATCCGGTCCTCCGCCAGCGTGTTCGACCGTCCTGTGATGGAGCTCGTATGCCTTAGGAGGCCGAAACGAGCTGCTGAGTGCTCTTTCCCTGCCATGTCCGAACAACGGAGCGCTCGGGCGAATGGGCCGGAGCTGTCAGTGGCAGGCTGAACGAGAACGTCGCGCCGAAGCCGGGCGTCGACTCGACCCACAGCTCCCCCGACATCGTCTCCACCAGACGCTTCGAGATGTACAGTCCCAGGCCGATCCCGCCGCTGCTCCGCGTGAGGTGCCCCTCGACCTGGTAGAAGCGATCGAAGATCCGAGCCTGCTCCTCGAGCGGGATTCCCTCTCCCTGATCGCTGATGGAGACGATCGCCTTCCCGTCGGCCGTGCTCATCGTGACGTCGACCGGGGTCTCCGGAGGGGAGTACTTCATCGCGTTTGACATGAGGTTGCTGATGACCAGTCCAACCGGAGCCGGGTCGGCGATCACGTGGACCGCGCCCGCCTCGTCGTGGAACCGCACCATGCGGTCCGGATGACGGTCCGAGAACGACCTGATCTGCTCCATGACGCATGGCGCCAGCTCGATCTCGTGGCGCTGCAGGAGCGGCTCCTCGGACTCCACGCGGGAGACCTCCAGGAGATCGGTGATCAGGCGCTCCAGGCGGTCGGTCTGCTTGAGCATGATGCGGTAGTACTCCTGGCGCGCTTCGGCGGAGTCGTCCACGCTGCCGATCAGCAGCGCGGACAGGAACCCCTTCAACGGGGTCAGCGGGGTCCGGAGCTCGTGGGAGATGGTGGCCACGAAGTCCGACTTGAGCTGCTCGGCCTCGCGGATGGCCGTCACGTCGTGGACCACCACCACGTCGGCCCGTACCTTGCCGTCTCGCGTGTTGATCGCGTTCGACGAGTAGTGAACCCATGCCACTGAGCTGTCCTTCCTCACCACCCTGACCGGCGGCCTCACCCGACCCGACGATGAAGCCTCGCTCCCCTGACCTCCCGATCCTGTCGATCCAGCGGGCCCGAGGATGTCGTCCCGCTGCCGATCGATCACCTCGTCCGACGAGTACCCGGTGATCCGCTCCATCGCCGGGTTCCACGAGAGGATCCTTCCGTCGGATGCCACGACGAAGATCCCGTCCGAGGCGTGCTCAACGATCAGGTTCCGGACCCGGTCCCCCTCGCGGACGCTTCGTACCAGGGTGCGGTAGGCCAGCAGGGCCAGGAACAGCGGCGCGCCCAGGACCGGGAGGTACAGAGGGCTGGCAGCCCAGATGACTGCGATCTCGAGGCCGATCGCGGTGTTGCCGATGAAGTGGATCGCGTTGGCCCCGAGGGGTGGGATGAGCACGGTCAGGAACGGCTTTCTCCCGACCATGGAGATGACCTTGGCCACGAGCGTGGCGTTGACCACCGCGTACACGGCCATGGCTAGCGCGGCCGCCAACCACGCGTTCGGCCCGAGGGCCGTCGATGGCTGAATCGAGGAGTAGATGGCCTGGGCCACGCTGAGGGCGACCAGGAACTGGCCGGTGTTGAAGATCATCTTGTAGAAGGACACCCTGCGCACGATCTGCCCGGCGGTGATCCCGACAGCCACGGACAGAACCAGGACGCTTGGGCGAGCCAGCATCAAGGCTCCGACCCAGACCGCCTCGGTCAGCGAGAAGTTCAGGGTCTCGGACTGAAAGCGCATCGGAACCGGGAACTGCTCGGTGATGGTGATGGCGATGACCAGGGCGATGAAGGCCAGCAGGTCGTTCGCATTCCAGCGTCCGATCTCGGGGGCGCGGGCAGCCAGGCTGGCCACGCCACCCAGCACGACCGCCAGGATCAGTACGCGGGCTCGGATGGGAAGGGGGGTCGCGTTGTCCATGCGTCAGCTCCAGGAATCGCCCGACCAGGTGTTCCCTGACCACTCGTTGCCGCTCCACTCGTTGCCGCTCCACTCGTTGCCGCTCCAGGAGTTCCCCTCGAACACACAGGAGGACCACTCGTTGCCGGTCCAGGAGTTGCCGCTCCAGGAGTTGCCGGCGGTGAAGACGGCCGCGGACCAGCTGTTGCCGAGGACGTCGATCTCCCCCTTCACCAATTCCGGATGTCCATCCCCGTCGAGGTCGGCGGAGACGTGGTACGAGCCCCGGCTCGCTTCGAGAGATCCCAGTCCCGTGGAGGCGGTGAGACCCACGTTGGCGGGAGCCATCACATATTGGCCCAGCGCCGCCGCACTCGCCGCTCCATAGGCGTCCACCAGCGGCTGGCCCATGTTCTTGAACGCCGTGCCGAACAGAGTGGCCTTGGCCACGTCGGGCGTGACAGAGGGGTTCGCCTGGAACATCAGGGCTGCGACGCCGGAGACGACGGCTGTAGCCTGAGAGGTCCCGGTCCCCTTGAAGTAATAGTCGCCCACACGAGCGCTCGGATGAAGCTGGTCGATGGTGCTCCCGACCGCCCGGTTGGAGACGATCGTTACGCCAGGTGCGAGCAGCCCTGGCTTCGCGAAGCCGTCCTGGGTGGGACCCCGGCTGGAGAATGAAGTGACTGCGTCGTCGCTCTTCTCGATGGTGTTCTTGAGGTCGGCGGCGCCTACAGTCAGCACGAAGGGGTCGTCGCCGGGCTTGTTGATCGTCCCGGCGTCCGGTCCTCGGTTCCCAGCAGCAACGACGACGAAGATCCCGGAGCGCCACACCTGCTCCACGGCGAAGTCGAGGGGGTCAATGAGGTAGCTCTGCTTGGAGTCGGTTCCGAAGGAGAGGTTGAGAACCCGGATCTGGTAGTCCGACCGGTGAGTGACGACCCATTGCAATCCGGCGATGACCACCGAAACGTCGGTCGAGCCGTCCGCGCCCGCGACCTTTACAGAGACGAGATTCGCTCGGGGAGCAACCCCTGTCCAGCCGCCACCGGACAGTGAGCCGTCGCCCGCGATGATGCCAGCCATGTGGGTGCCGTGGCCGAATCGATCGTATCCGTCCTGGTCCCGGGTGAAGTCGACCCTGGCGAGGACCCGATTCCCGAGATCCGCAACGTGGCTTACCCCCGTATCCAGCAGGGCCACGGTCACACCTGCGCCGTTGTAGTAGGTCTGGGCCTGAGGCAAGCGGATCGACTTCTGCCATACGGTGTTGGGTGCCCATGAGTCGAACTGTCCCATGTCCGAGCTCATGCGGACTCGTCCGTCACCCCATACGCGCGACACGGCAATGGAGTCCGCCAGCGAATCCAAGGCGCGGCCGGGGATCCGTGCGGCGAACGACCCGATGATCGGGAGCTCATGGGTGACGTGGCCGCCGAGCGCCCACACTCTGCGCTCGGCATCGAGCGAGGCTGGATTGGTCTCCCGGACGATCACGGAGAGCGTCGAGTGGGGGCGAGACTCCGCCATGCCGGCGAGGGCCGGGTCTGTCTTGGAGAGGGGAGAGAGATGACCGGCCCCCGCCGAGGCGAGCAGCGACGCGGTGACGATGAGCGCAGCCCACAGCGCCGCAGCCTTGATCGACCTACCCGCCCCAGGCAGAGAGGTCGTGACTTCCCAGGAGCGCGCGCGCACTTCGGTCATGGCAGGCTCACCGAGAGGGAAATGTCCTGTTCGGATTGCACGTGTCGTTTGTGCCACGTAATGGGGGATGTACGCATCGCCCGGACGGCTCCAATGGCTTCCCCAACTGGGTCCAACTTGAGGGTGGCTCCGGGTGATGGCATCTCCCCTCCCAAAGGCGAATCGAGGAAGCCTTTCGGTTTAGTTCTTCGGCCGATCAGGCCTGCGACCTTAGGAAATGGACCACTCGGCCGCGTAGGGTGGTCGGCCGTCTAGGAGAGAGGACCGTCTCCCTCCCCGCGCCTCCGGAGCCCCTTCAGCAGCACACCGGGCCGGCCCAGCGACTGGCCGTCGAGCTGGCGATTGTCCGGATGCCTGTATCCCATCCTGACCAGGCGCCGGGGGCGATCGGTGCGGTTCATGTAGGACCCGTGGACCGTGTTGATGTTGAAACAGACGACATCGCCGCGGGCTGCGGGCACCGCCACGGTGTCCTCCAGCCGATACCGGTCGGTGGGGAGATGGGGATGGCACGGCTGGCCGTCGGCGTCCTGAACGATGTGCTGGAGGGGACCCCCCTTGTGAGACCCCGGGAGGAACCTGATCTCACCATTGTCGTGGGACGTGTCGTCGAGGTGGAGCAGCACGTCGACGTATCGGTCGTCGGCGTGTGGATAGAACGCATAGTCCTGATGCATGGGAAACGGCGCTCCCCGTTCGGGCGGCTTCACGTGCATGGTGGTGTGGTGGAACTCGACGGCCGGACCGAGCAGCGTCCCGAGCGCAGCGGCAAGCCCTGGATGGACGATGGCCCGAGCCCACGCCGCCGAGTAGAGCTGGAGATCGTGCAGAGCGGAGAGCTTGATCGTTCCCGCCAGCTCGGCGTCGAGGTACGCCTCCCGCCACGGGCCGGTCCACGCGGCCTCGAAGCTCCACTCCTGGATCAGCCGGTCGAGGTCGTCGGCCAGCTCGTCCGTCTCCTCGGGGCTGAAAACAGCGGGAACGTGCAGGTACCCGTTCTCGCGATAGAACTCGAGTTGCTCCTCTGGCGACATGGACTCCGTTCCCAGTCGTCTATCCCGATGAGCTTTCCACCAGTATGGAACCGCCCCAGAACAATCTGCGACCCGGCTCGAACCAGATCGGACGTATCGCGTTAGGCGGTTCTTGGCAATGTGGCCACACACCGGCCTGTCCCCCAAGCATCGACTCGCTTCACCCGACCGGCCGACTGGATAGCTCTGTCGAGTACCTCCGCCATATCTCTGCTGGGCCATTTCCTGAGTTGGTCCTTGACCCCCGGAGCACGCCTTGTTAGTCACTTTGGGTCCAAGCATCCAGGGGGGTCCTTTGGGACTGACGATCGGGCAAGGCGCGGGGATGTCATGCAAGCGCCTGGCCTCGGACAGGCCCTCCTCATGGCCTCAAGAGCGCTCGTAAGCACGCGAGGAGGGGTCGATGGCTTCGATTGCAGCCTGGCACGGTGAGACACTCAGCGGTCACACGAAGCTGCGGGACGATGCGGCGAAGCAGGGATATAGGTACCTCTCCCTGAGCATCTACGGCTCGATATCTTCGCCCGTCTACGCGGCTGTGATGATCAAGCGTCCCAAGGTCGTGGCTCAGCGGGACTGGCCACTACTGACGGCGGATGAGTTTCAGCAGGTTTTCGAGGATCAGGCCCAGAAGGGCTACGGCCCGGTGATCATCGCCGCCACCGGGTCATCTTCGAATCCACGGTTCGCCGCGGTCTTTCAGCCTCAGGGGCAGATCCCACTAACCCGCCACCGACTCCGGTCTGGTGCGAGCGACGATCTCAACACCATCCAGGGGATGAATCGAAAGGCAAAGATCGACCGCCTGATCCTCCGGTGGGCGGCATGTTACGGCGGTGCGGCCGATCCGCGCTTCGCAGCCATCTGGGTGCCCAACCCGGGCAAAGTCACCTGGAACGCAGACGGTGTATCCGAGACAGGGGACCAGTACCAGGCCCGATTCAACGCTCAAACGTCGGGATGGTGCCGGCCTTCGTTTGTGACTAGCCAGAAGGATGGGCGCTACTTCTCGCTGTTCGTCGACAACGAGATCGGCCCCTGGGTGGCACGACACGGGATCACGCCGCCGGAGTACCAACAGCAATTCGACGACCTCACGCCGAAGGGTTACTTCCCTATCTGCGTGCAGGCCGCCGGCACGAGCGCCAGCAACGCACGCTTCACCACCATCTTCGTCAAGCGCGAGGAGCTAACGGCGAGAGAGTGGAATGCGACCGGCCCGACGGCCAACACCGACATCGACAACGTGATCAAGGAGATCATGCAGGCCACGCCCGTCCGCCACGCCGCACTGGCGATCGTAAAGGGCAAGAAGCTCGTCTATGCGCGAGCGTATGCGTGGGCGGAGCCGGACTGGCCAGTGGTGCAGCCCACCTCCCGCTTCCGCATCGCTAGCGTGTCGAAAACAATCACGGCTCTGGCGATCTATCAGCTCATCGAGAAGAAGGTGCTGCATCTCACGGACAAGGTCCAGGACATCCTCCAGCTAAAGACGCCCTCGGGTGGCCCTCCAATGGATCCGCGCTTCAAGGACGTCACGATCCGACATCTTCTCGAGCACACGAGCAGCATCAACGCGAACGACTATCGCAATGACATCCTGGTGCTCGACGCGCACAAGCAGGCCAACCCCAATGCCAGCTGGTCTTTGCCGGTGACCGCAGCAATGACCGACGCCTACATCGCGTCGCTCAACATGGGGCAAGAAAATCCGGGAGTCGCTCAGGCCTACAACAACTGCGGCTACTACCTACTCGGTCGAGTACTGGCGAAGAAGTGGGGTACGACGGCGCCCATCGACGCACTGCAGCTGCACCTGTTCGATCCGCTGGACATCACCAGGATCCGGCGGGCCAGGAGTCTGCTGAAGAACCAACCCGCTGACGAGGCTCGATACCGGATGAGCGTGGTCGGGAAGGGCGACGAGGCGCGCCTGGACATCGCCATCCTCCAAAGCGTCATGACCAACGACCGGCCCCTGGTGCCGGTTGGTTACGGACACGAACAATACGAGAAGCAGGAAGGCTCGGGCGGCCTCTCGGCAGCCGTGACGGACCTGGCAAGGGTCATCGCGGTTCTGATCAGCCAGAGCGACAACCCGGCCATGAAGCGCTCTACGATCACAACGATGCTGTCGAATGCGGTCGCGGCTGGTGCAAAGTTCGGGAAGCGTGCTGGACACGGCCTGGACGGCGCGGCCGACCTCGGGGGCGGAAAATACTACGGGCAAAAGGGGGGCTCCCTAGAGACGTCGGGGAACGTCCTCGAGTTCAACGGCAATTGGGGCTTCGTGATGTGCTGGGCCGGCAAGCTGATCGCTGATTACCAGGGTCAGGGTTGGTATCCCGACTTTGACCCGGTGATGAGCATTGCTAAGAGCGTGAGCTGGGGATCAACGAACCTCTTCCCGCAGTACGGCATGCCTCCGTTCTAGGGCGCCCGGGTCTGCGGCGGATCGCGCGCGAAGGGAACCCACCCGTCATCTCACCTCAGGCAGGAGCAGCTCAACCGCAGGTGGTAACACGACCGAGCTTGAGGCGGGGAGCGGAATTGAACCGCTGTGCGAGGTTTTGCAGACCTCTGCCTAACCACTCGGCCACCCCGCCATACGGGACTCCAACCAGGAACCCGCGTCATGAGTCTACGCGAGGGTTTCCGCCTCGCCATCCCCGCAGATCGCCTCGAACGATCCCGGCGAGAAGAGCCCCACGCAGGCGGGCGCACGTCTAGGATCGGCCGGCACATGCTGGTCTTGGTTGTCAACGCGGGATCGAGCAGCCTGAAGCTGCGCGTACTCGACGACGGGGATCAGCTCCTGGCGTCACGAGACATCGACGCACCTTCGGGCCGAGCGAATCCCGCCGACTTGCAGGCCTTCCTGGAAGGGGCACCGGAGGTGAGGGGGGCCGGCCATCGGGTCGTTCACGGTGGTCGGGAATTCCGGGAGAGCGTCCTGGTGAGCGACGACGTTCTCGTCCGCCTGAGGCCGCTGGCCGACCTCGCACCCTTGCACAACCCACCCGCCCTCGCCGGGCTCGAGATGGTCCGGGGTCTGCTTCCGGGGATCCCCAACGTGGCCTGCTTCGACACCGCATTCCATGCCACCATCCCCGACGAGGCGGCGGAGTACGCGCTCCCCACCCTGTGGAGGGAGAGCTGGGGCATCCGGCGGTTCGGCTTTCATGGGTTGAACCACGCGTACGCCAGCAGGCGGGCAGCGGAACTGCTCGGGAGACCAGTAGAGGAGCTCCGCCTGGTGACATGCCACCTGGGGGCGGGGGCCTCGTTGGCGGCCGTCGAAGCGGGAAGGTCGGTGGACACCACGATGGGGTTCACGCCCATGGAGGGGCTGGTGATGGCCACCCGATCGGGATCGGTCGACCCGGGTGCCGTCCTGTGGGTCCAGCGCCATGCAGGCCTCTCCCCCGACGAGGTCGAGCGGATCCTCGAGCACCAGTCCGGCGTGTTGGGACTCTCGGGCCTTTCCGCGGACATGCGGGCCGTGCTCCAAGCGGCCGCACAGGGCGATCCCCGCGCGACGCTGGCCGTCGACGTGTACGTCCATCGGTTGTGCGCGGGCGTCGCCGCTATGGCCGCTTCCCTGGGAGGTCTGGATGGACTGGTCTTCACGGCAGGGGTGGGCGAAGGATCCGCTCTGATCCGCGACCGGGCGTGCCGGCGGCTCGGGTTCCTGGGCGTGGAGCTCGATCACGACAGGAACGAGTCCGCCGGCCAGGAGGACGCCAACCTCTCGCCCCACGACGCCGCCGTGCCGGTCCTCCTGGTACATGCGCGCGAGGACCTCGAGATCGCCCGGGAGGTTCGCCGCGTGGTCGGTGCCACGCCCTGAGATTCAGCCGGCTGACTGCGAAGGCGAAGATCCCCGGATCTCCGCCCTTGGGAGTTTGCAGCAGCCTGCTATCCGGAGGGCGCTCGGTCGATGAACTCCTTCAGGGCCTCTGCGAGGAGAGGCTTGTCCGGCGAGTGGCGAGAGAGGTTGGTCATCGTGGACAGGACTTCCTGGCAATTTCGGCACACGGCGTCGGGCGTGAGGTCGCCGCAGTATCGGCAGCGGATCAACTCCTCCATGGGGGAACCGCACACCGCGCAGGCGGCATCGAGTGGCGTCGGCGCGCCACACCATGAACACGGGACCTCGGGCCCGATGTCCTCCGCCATCTGCCTCCAATCTCCGCCTGTTCGGGGATGGGCACTGGCTCCATCACCTAGAACGATCGGGCGTTTCGAGCCTCGCTGTAAATACCTAGAACCGGGCACGCGGTCGAGGCTGGGGAGTCACTGAGCAGCGAACCGGCTGTTGGCCGGTGCCGGCGACCTCGTCTCGGCCCATTCGAGCCCGCACTCGCGGCACATCCAAAGGGTCGACAACGAGGCGCGGCCAGAATGGAAGCTGCAAGTCAGGGCACGTTTCCTTGGAGCGGACGACGGTGTGCCGCTACGCGCCAGGCGCTCGGTACTGGACTTGCTCGGCCTTGCGCAGGGCATCCATCGTTTCGTCGACGGTCAGCAGGACTGTCGTTTCCAACGAGCTAAGCGCACCACCGCCACTGATCGCCAGCGCAACCGCAGCCATGGACACGTTGTCGGGGGCCTCCCACAGCGTGTAGCCGTCGTGTTCGCCGAAGGCGTACCAGAACCCGTGGAGCTTGCCACCGACCGACTCGACGTAGGACTGAGCGGCCTTTCGGCGATCCTCTGGGTTGCCGATCAGCCTGGCCCAAGTCTCCGGCGTGTAGCTGAACCTCGATAGATAGAGCGGCATCGTCCCTCCCTCTCGTTCGTGACCCGCGCGAGTCGCCGTTAGGCCTCGAAGTATGACCCGCCCGGGAATTCGAAGCCAGCCCCTGAACTCTCCGAGGGCCTGGGCGGCCCAGGTTTCGCCTGCTCCGTCCAGGTCTCTCCCTCGCCGTCAGTCGCGGCTCCCGAGCCGGAGCGGCTTCCCGTGCTCGCCCCAGACCGCGTATCCACGATCGCGGAGCTCCTCCGCGAACTCGGCCTCCTCTTCTAACGCATCGTCTTCTGTGGTGGCATCTAGGGGGTTGCGGTCTCGATACAGGCTCTTGAGGAGCCCGACACCGTAGTCACGCACGATCGACGCAGAGGTGACACCACCTTCGCGATGCCGCGCGTACCGTTCTTCCGGGGTCAGGGCGGTCACCCCCACGTAGACGCACGGAAGCCTCCGATCGATGCGGGGTCGGGCCAGCGGTCGCATGCGCGCCAGAACACGTTCGCGCGCCTCCTCACGCAGCTTCACGGCATACAGCGACCAGACCTTTGCCATCACACTGGAATTCTTAGCTGCAGTTGATAGCGGTGCCAGCAGGGATTGTGAGACCGCTAGTCCGGCTGACGATGCGGGCGCTCTCGTGCCGGGATCGCTGCCCACGATACGCTTCCTGGATGGCCGTGAAGGTCACCTGGCAACAAGCGCTCGCGCTGCGGATGCGCCGGCACCTGCTGGATCCGATCGGCTCGCTGCCCGTCGCCCGGGTGGTCCACCGCCTCTGCGGTGTCCAGACGCAAGTGGCGTCGTCCGCCGAGCTCGCGGTCCGTGTCCGACGCGAGGCGTCGCGGCCCGGCGAGGTCGGCCGCGCTCTGTCCGACGGTCGCCTCATGAAGACCTGGGCGATGCGGGGCGCGCTCCACCTGCTCACACCCGAGGAAGGCGGAGCCTTCCTTTCGCTGATGGCCGCCGGGCGATCGTGGGAGCGGCCGAGCTGGCAGCGCGACTTCGGCGTGACCACGGAGAAGATGGATGCCCTTCGCCGCGCGGCACGCGAAGCGCTCGACAGCACGGCTCTCACTCGGGACGAACTGGTGGCCGCGGTCATCGCGCGGCGGGGGCTGGGACATGTCGGCGAAGCGCTCCGATCGGGTTGGGGCACGCTCCTGAAGCCGCTCGCCTGGCAGGGGGACCTGTGCTTCGGACCGAGCCGGGGCAACCGTGTGACCTTCATGCTTCCGGAGGCCGCGAGCTCACGCTGGGCCGGCGTCCCCGATCCGAAATAGGCGGCGCCGGTAGCCATCGCCGCCTATTTCGGCGCCTACGGGCCGGCCACCATCGACGCCTTCGGCAACTGGCTGGCCGGCGGTTGGTTCGGCAAACGACAGCTTCGGACCTGGTTCAGCGCCCTCGGCGATCGGCTGGCCGAGGTCGAGGTGGACGGTCAGCCCGCGCATGTCCTGGCCGAGGAGCTCGAAGAGCTGGCCGCAGCGAGGCCTACCACTGCGGTGCGGCTGCTGCCGGGCTTCGACCAGTACGTACTGGGTCCCGGCACCGGGACGGCCACGTGGTGCCGGCGGCGCGTCGGGCCGCGGTGAGCAAGCAGAGCGGTTGGATCTCGCCGGTCGTGGTGGCGCGCGGCGTGGTATGTGGCACCTGGGAACTGGATAGCGACCGGGTGCTCGTCGCCTGGTTCAGGGAGGCCGGCAGACTGCCGCGGAACGCGCTGGAGGCGGAGGTCACGCGGCTCTCCTCGATCCTCGATCGCGACCTCCGCGTGGCGATCAGCCTCGCGTAGCGTTTCGGAAATCGGCGACGACCGGGCTAGCCACTGGCGGGACCAACCTACGGGCGGATAAGGTCTCCCCGCCAAGGGCGTGGCGGAGGGGGACCGTGTCCGAGCAGCGACGATCCGGGCGGGTGGTGGCCTTGCTCATCGCCGGCGCGGTGATCGGCGCCGTCGAGGCAGTCCTCGCGGTCTCGTTCGCCGCCCTCGTGTTCGGCGGCTACCTGGTGCAGTTCCTCTCCAACGGTACTGGTCTGTACCTCGTTGCCGGCGCGCTGACCCTGGCGATCGTCGCCTGGAGAGCGGGTGCCCGCGGCGTGGTCGGCAGCGTGCAGGACGCCGCGGCGGCGGTCCTCGCGATCGTCGCCACGAGCACGGTCCTTGGCACCTTCGGGAGCCCCTACCGGGCCTTCCTCAGCGTCGTCGCCGCGACCATGGTCGTGACGCTGTTGACCGGCGTCACGTTCCTTGCGCTCGGGACGTTCCGGTTGGGCAACCTGGTCCGGTTCGTGCCGTACCCGGTCGTCGGCGGCTTCCTCGCGGGGACCGGATGGCTGCTCACGAAGGGGGGCATCGGCGTCGCGGCGAGCATCGTGCCGAGCTTCGGTTCGTTCGGGCAGCTCATGAAGTCATTCGAACTGGTCCGCTGGGTCCCGGCTGCCGTCTTCGGCTTGGCCCTCGTGGCGGTGAGCAGGGTCGCCAAGCGCCCGCTCGCGATCCCGGCGGCCCTCGGGATCGGGTTCCTGCTCTTCGCGATCGGGATGCTCGTCACGGGCTCGTCGAAGAACGCCGCCTTGTCGGGGGGATGGATGCTCGGACCGTTCCCCCCGGCCCGGCTCTTACAACCGTGGACAGTGCGCGCCCTTTCCGGCGCCGACTGGGGGGCGGTGTTCGACCAGGCCGGTGGGATCGCCACCACGGTGTTCGTCGCCGTGATCGCGGCCCTGTTCAACGTGAGCGGGATCGAGTTGACGCTGCACACCGACCTGGACTCGAACCGGGAGCTCCGCGATGTCGGGGCCGTGAACGTCGTCACGAGCGCGTTCGGTGGGATCCCCGGGTACCACGCGCTCAGTCTGACGTCGCTCGCCAAACGGCTGAACGTGAGTGCGCGGGATGCCGGCCTGGTGGCCGCGCTCGTCCCCCTCACGGCCGTCGTGTTGGGCCCCGCGCTGGTCGAGCTGATCCCGCGCATCATCGTGGGCGGTGTGTTGGTGTTCATCGGCCTCTCGTTCATTGCCGAGTGGGTGGTCGACGCGCGGCGCTCCCTCCCCACCGGCGAGTACGCGATCGTCCTCGCGATCCTCGCGACGATCATTGCGCGGGGCTTATTGACCGGGGTCGAGCTTGGCCTCGTGCTCGCGCTCGCGCTGTTCGCGGTCAATTACAGCCGGATCCAGCTGGTACGCGAGGTCGAGTTCGGGTCTGCGTACCGGAGCAACGTCGACCGCCCGGCCGACGAGCGACTGGCGCTGCAGGCGCTGGCGGGGCATGTCCAGGTCCTCCGCGTGAACGGGTTCGTGTTCTTTGGGACGGCGAGGGGACTGCTCGAGCGGATCCGGAAGAGGGTCGAAGCTGGACCGCTGCGGTTCCTCCTGCTCGACTTCCGGCGGGTGACGGGGATGGACTCCTCGGCGGTGTTGTCCTTCCGCAAGGTGGCGCAGCTCGCAGAGGCAAACGGGTTCGAGGTCGTGTTCGCGGGCGTGAGGGATCCAGTACAGCGGCAGCTCCTGCGGGGCGGGGTCGTCGCGTCCGCCGGGATCGTCCGGTTCGAGCCCGATCTGGATCGCGGCCTGCAACGGTGCGAGGACGTTCTGCTCGAAGGCGCCGACCAGGTCGTAGCGGCGGACGGGCCGAGCGAGGCGCTGATCGATCTGCCACCGGGCCTGTCGGCCTACCTCGAGCGCAGGTCGCTACCGGAAGGGACGGTGCTGATCCGCCAAGGCGAGCCGCCGGATGACCTGTTCGTGCTGGAGTCCGGTCGGCTGGGGGTCGAGCTGACGACACCTGAGGGGACGCGGATTCGCCTGCGCTCGATGCGCCCGGGCGTGGTGGTCGGGGAGGTTGGGTTGTACACGGGGGGTGTGCGCACGGCGGACGTCGTGGCCGAGACGCCGAGCGCGGTCCTGCGGCTCAGCCGGGCCTCGATCGAGCGGATGGAGGACGTGGATCCGGAGCTGGCCGCGGCGATGCACCGATGGCTCGCGAGAACGCTTGCCGAGCGGCTGAATGACGCGTTGAGGGCGTTCGACGCCTTGCTCGACTGATGTGGAAGGGCATGTCAAGCACCGTTCTACGCCGGATGCCTCGCCCCTCCTCGTCTTGAAAGGATGGGATGTCGATGAGTTCACCCCGGAAAGTGTCTCCTCTTAAGGTTGGCCGCTACAGTCGGGGGCCCTTCCGCTCAGCATTCGATATGGAAGTCCTGAACGGTCGTCTCGCCGGCGACAACCGTCACCTCCGCGGAGTCGGGCAGGCAGCCGTCCGCGGAAGCGATGAAGTCGTAGGTTCCAGCCGGTAGCCCGGCCACGGCGTAGTCTCCAAGGTCATTCGTCTCTGTCGACCCCGATTCGGGACCGAACCAAGTGATCAACGCACCTGACACGTTGGTATGCCCCGTCACGTTCCCTTGCGTCCGAGAGGGCGCCTGCTCGACCAGCGTCCGCTGCCGGAAGTCCCGATCGGCGAACCAGCCGACTGCCCATAGGTCCGCGGACCCCGACGCCTCGATCTCTTCCAGCCTGCCGGCCCCAGGGCTGGGAGTAGGCACCGCGCTCCAACTGGAGCCGTCCCAGTGGTAGATGATCTGCCGGGCTCCATCGGTCCCGACGGCCCAGGCGTCGTTCGGCGCAATCGCCTTGACGCCGTACAGGGACTGACCCGGAAGGCTTACGTTCAGCGACCATTGGCGTCCATCCCAGTGCTCGATCAGCGGCGCGAATTCTGGGTGTTCGCCGCCATCGATCACCCTGTATCCGACCGCCCACACGTCTTTTGGCGACGTTCCAGAGACATCCTGAAGCTGATAGGCCTCCCCGGGCGGTGGCTGTGGACTCGGCACGACGCTCCATCCAACGGCCCCATAGCGACACGTCGTGGCGGATCCCACGGCCCACAGGTCCACGGTGAGTCCCGGGATGGCCGTCACGCTCTGGAGGGGGACCTTGCAGGCGTTCGGCACGACCTGCCAGGCCGAACCGTTCCAACGGAGGGTGAGGGGTTTCCCCGGAAATCCGGCCTCCCCCACAGCCCACACGGTCGTCGAGGAGACCGCCGCCACTGAGTAGAGCCGGTTCGGCAGAGAATCCCCGCCGGGGTTCGGGCTGGGGACCAGCCGCCATGCAGTTCCGTCCCAGTGCTCGGTGAGGGTGGTGCTCTTGAACGACCCAAAGTCCTCGGCGTACCCGACCGCCCACACATCACGAGAGGAGACGCC
>DASXTW010000137.1:0-17046 GCA_036505215.1 Actinomycetota bacterium
TCCAGGACCCGGCGGTGACCCCGACGATGATCACGATGGCCAGGAGCAGCTGGATAACTCGCCTGACGGGGAACCGCGCGGCGAGCGACAGGCCCTCGCGGGGAGGCTTGACCGAGACGGCCGGGGGCTTGGTGCGCTCAGTCATGCGCGTAGCCTAGAGGCTTCTCCTCATCAAGAGAGAACCACGGGTGGGCGGTGGGACCGCCCACCCGTGGCCTCCCGTCTTCTGCTCGCCTAGCCGCCGACGTCCGTCAGCGACTTGGTCTCGCTGAACACCGGCTGCGAGTTCGGGTTTCCTCCTTCGACCGGGAAGTCCGGGGCCTTGTAGACGGCGATGGTCACGTCCGTGGCACAGTCCCCGAGCGGGGTGCACGTGAGAGTGCCGGTCAGCCCCTTGTACCCGCTGGTCTTCAAGAGAGCGTCCTTCAGGGCGGTCCGCGGGATGGACAGCGTGCCGTCAGAACCCCTGATCCCGACCTTCTTGATCGCGTCGACCAGGATGTTCACGGCGTCGTACGCGTGGGCGTGGAATGAAGCCGTGGGGGCGGTCCCGAACTGGTCCTTGTAGGCCGTCAGGAAGGTGCTCGCGTAGAAAGTCCCTTGTTTGATCGAGGACAGGTCCGGTCCGGACGCGTACGTCCCAAACACGGCTTGCCCGCCCGTCTTCAGGAAGGCGGACTCGAGGCAGCCGTCGGACCCCGCCAACACCGTGTTCTCCAGCCCCGGCACTTCCGCCGCCTGCTTGGCGATCAGGGCGCAAGCCGGATCGAAGTCCGGGAAGTACAGGAACTCCGGCTTGTCCTGGGCGATGGTCGTGAGCAGCGGCTTGAAGTCGGTATCTGTGCTCTGGATGGCCTGGTCGCCGTTGGGTGTGATGTGTCCGCCCTTTGATTTGAACACGTCCCGGAACACCGCGGCCAGGGCGTCCGCGTAAGGGCTCTCGTCGTGGATCGTCGCGGCGTTGTTCAGCTGCAGCTTGCTGAAGGCGAAGTCGGCCACGATGGCGCCCTGGATCTTGTCGTTGTGGGCGGTCCGAGCGTAGAAGGGCTGGTGCGTGCCCTCTGCAGTCAGATTCGGGTTGGTGTTCGACGGCGAGAGCAGGATGATCCCCTTGTCCGACAGGATCTTGTCGGCCACCCCGAGGGCCGAGCTCGAGCAGCTCGTCCCGATCACTGCGACGAGGTTGGGCTCCGCGGCCAGCTTGGTCCCGCCGGCCTGGCCGCCGTCCTTCGAGCACAGGTCGTCCTCGTTGATCATCGACCAAGTGTGGCCCAGGGTCAGCCCAATGTTCTTGTCGAACTTCCCGTCCAAGTAGTCGAGGGCGAGCTGGGCCCCGTGCTGGCTGTCCGTTCCCAGGAAGGCGACGTCGCCCGAGATGGCCAGCAGGGTTCCCAACTTGATCGGTTCGCCGGGCTTGTAGACGATGCACCCGAATTGGTCCTTCTGGCACTTCTGGGTTGCCCCTCCGCCGGCGGCGCCGCCCGTAGTCTTCTTCGAGCACCCCGCGGCAACCAGCAGGAGCGCACCCAGCAGGGCAACAGCGCCCAGCATCTTGCGACTCTTCATACCCCCTCCTCCCTGGGGACGGCCCCCAGTACCGTTTCCGTGTCTGTTCGAGAGGCTCTCCCTACGGGCCCCTTGGCTTGACTCCGGCATGATTTATCACACATCCGGACGTAACTCCAGTGGGACACAGGCCCCAATGGCGCCCCTAGCTGCAACGTTGTACGAGAGCGGGCCCCCGGACGGCTTGGTCGGATTTGCGCGTCCAGTGTCCCCTTGGAGGCAGTTGATTGGCCTGCGGAGCCAGTTTGCAGCCCACTCGGAGCGGTCGTACGGTAGCCCCGCGGTGAACCGCATGGATACCAGTGGAAGGCCCGCCACGAACATACCGTTGCCCGTTATCCAGACCTTCCGGGCGCATCCGTCAGCGCTGTACGAGGTTCGGCGGTTCGTCAGAGAGCGGGCCGACGAGTCGTCCCTTCCTCCTCAGATGGTCGAGGACCTGACGCTCGCTGTCTCGGAGGCCTGCGCCAATTCCATCATCCATACCACCTCGCCAGACGTCCGGGTCGCCTGGGTCACGACCGATGAGTGCGTCGAGATCGAGGTTCGGGACCGGGGGATCTTCAAGCGACAGGTCCGCATGCCGGAGATCGACGGGCGGGGCAGCCACGGCATCGCTCTGATGATGGCCCTGGTCGACGAGCTGAGCATCCGAGAAGGCACGCCCACTCGCCCCGGAACGCGAGTGCGCCTAGTCAAGTGCCAGACTCCCTAGATCTGGTCGACTTCTCCAACGGCGGCCAATACTCCCCGGAGCCTGCGGATCGTCCTGGTGGGGTCCGGGGAGCGCATCAGGGCCTCCCCCACCACGACCGCATTCGCACCGGCCTCTCGAGCCCGAGCGACCTCCCTTCGGGTCGAGATCGCGCCCCCTAAGGCCAGGATCCGATCAGGCGGCACCCGGCGCGCCAGTTCGAGGGACGCTTCCGAGTGGACTTCCAGAGACCCGGGATCGCGCGCGTTCACCTCGATGACGGCGGCATCGATAATGAGCGCTGTCTCCAGCCCGGCCGGAGAGTGGACCTCCACCACGGCGGTCATTCCGAGGTCATGGGCCACGTCGCTCAGATCCCGAAGCTCGGTCTGGGTGAGGATCGCGGCGATCACCACGACTCCGTCGGCACCTTCGGCCCTGGCCTGCATCACCTGGGCCGGGTGCACGATGAAGTCATTTCGGAGCAGGGGAAGCGCGCACCGCATCCGGGCAGCCCGCAGGTCGAGCAGCGATCCGTGGAAATACCTGGGCTCGGTGAGGATGGAGATAGCCGCCGCGCCCCCTCGCTCGTAGGCCGCAGCCCGCTCCCCCGCGTCGCACTCGGCGATCCGGCCGGCAGAGGGCGAGGCACGCTTGAGCTCGGCGATGACCGAAACTCCCGGCGCGCGCAAAGCCGCGATGAGGTCGAGCGGTGAGGGCGCCGACCGGATCCGCATCAGGAGCGTCTTCTCGGGAAGAGGGTCGCGCTCGAGTTCTTTCCGGACGCGCTCGACCGCATCGGTCAGGAATCCCATCTCAATCGGGAGCAGGCACCTGGCGCAGCTCGTCGCGAGGGAGGCATACCGTGATTGTCGTCCCCTCGCCGGGTTCGCTCTGCACAGACACCGAGCCGCTCATCGCCTCGGTGAGCTCCTTCACCAGCGCCAGGCCCAGCCCGGTCCCTACGGCGCGTTCGCCGGCGTATCGCCGGTGGAGATAGAAGCGTTCGAAGGCGCGGGGGACGTCATCTGGTACGAGCCCGGGACCCGTGTCCCGCACGGACAGCCCGCCATTGCCCGCCACCACGGAGACCGTCCCCCCGGCCGGGGTGCACCGCAAGGCGTTCTCTGTCAGGTTCGAGACGACCTGAAGGATCCGGTCCGGATCTCCCAGAGCGGGAACAGGCTCCGGCGCCTCGGCCGTGAGCGAGACGCCGAACGACCGCGCCGTCGGCTCGAACCGCCGAACCGTTTCCCGGGCCACCTCCGCCAGGTCGAGATGCTCGTGCCGCACCGTGAAGGTGCGCTGGTTCATCCTCGCCAGGTCCAGCAGGTCCTGAACCAGGCGTTCCAGCCGGGCCGCCTCTCGGGTGATCACCTCGGCCGCCTCCGTCGGCGGAGCCGCGCCTTCCTCCAGGGCCTCCGCATATCCCCGGATGGCCGTGAGAGGGGTCTTCAGCTCGTGGCTCACGGAAAGCAGGAAGGATCGCTCGCTCTCCCGAGCCCCGGCGAGCTGGGCCGCCATCGCATTGAACGAGGCCGACAGGGTGGCGAGCTCCTCGGAGCCCTCGATCGGCAGCTGCTCCGGGTTCTCGCCGGCGGCCAGGGCGCGGCTGGCCTCGGCCGCTCTGCTGACAGGACGGGCGATGGCTCGGGCCAGGAAGAAGGACGCCCCCGCGGCCAGAGCCACGCCCACTAATCCGGCGATCAGGAAGCTCCCCAGGAAGGGCCTCCAGTCCGAAGCGCCCAGCGCCGCCGGCCGGAAGACGAGGACCGCGGTGTCTCCGGCCGGCCGTGTGGCGAACAGGACCGGTTGCCCGTCGATGGAGGTTTTCCCCTGGGCGGGGAGGCCGGCATCGACGGCGCGGCGGACCTCGTCGGGAAACAGCCTGGTCGCCGGGACCGGCCGGCGCACGATCGCCAGGGTGTCGCGCTGGCCTCTCAGGAAGATACGAAGTGCCCTGAGCTGCCGGCCCTCGAGGCGGGCGTTCTGCTCCCGCAGGGCGATCAGGTCCGCTTCCCGGCCCAGGTTCTCCAGGATCGATCGCTCCACCGAGCGGCGAACCAACAGCGCACCCACGCCGAGCGACAGGATCACCGAGGCGAGCACGGCCGCCAACGTCGCGGCGAACAGCCGCCCCCGCAGCGAGGTCACGTCCTGGAGGCCTTGTAGCCGGCGCCGCGGACCGTGCGGATCAGGTCAGGGCGGCCGAGCTTCTTGCGGAGCTGCCCGACGTGCACGTCCACGGTCCGGGTTTCTCCGGGGTACTCCATCCCCCACACCCTGTCCAGGAGCGTGTCCCTGGACAGCACCGCCCCGGGGTTCTCCATGAAGAAGGCCAGAAGGTCGAACTCCTTCATGGTGAGCTCCACGGGCTGGCCCGCCACCTCCACCTCGCGGGCGCCCCGTCGTAAGGTCACATCGTCGAGCTGAAGGATGTCCTGGTGGGGGCGGGGCTCGGCCCGGCGCAGGATGGCTTTTACCCGGGCGGCCAGCTCGCGGGGCGAGAACGGCTTGGGTACATAATCGTCGGCCCCCACTTCGAGGCCGGCCACGCGGTCGGCTTCCTCGTCACGCGCTGTCAACATGATGATCGGAACGGTGGACCGTGCCCGGATGGTCCGGCACACGTCGAACCCGTCCATGCCAGGCAGGCCGACGTCGAGGATGACGAGTCGGGTCGGATGTCGGTCGAGCTCGGCGAGTCCCGCCTCGCCCGTCCGCAGCCACACCACCTGGAAGCCGTCCCGTTCGAGATAGGAGCGGACCAGCGCTCCTATGCTCTGCTCGTCCTCGATGAGTAAGACCGTGCCGGCCATGGACGGGGACCATGCTAAGGGTGCATCGATCGTCGGATCGAGCTGTCAGCAGTCCGTCTCGCGGATGTAAGGCCAGCGTAAAGTCAAGCCCGGGGCGCGGCCGAGGCAGTCGCCTCTCCCACTTGGACGCGGACGGCTCCAGGCCCGAGCAGCCGCCGGAGCTCGGCCATGAGCCCAGGAGAGCCATCCACGCAGTACTCCTCGGCCAGGCGAAGCCGCGTCGTCCCCCCTTCGGTGACCAACTGGATGAGCACAGGGCAGTCCCCCGGATGCGTGGAGAAGACGTCCTTCAGCCGCGCGATCAGGCCCGGCGTGCAGGATGAGGCCGAAACGTCAACGATGAGGGGATCGGAGGGCTCGATCGCGCGTCCACCGTTCTGGGGTTGAGAATCAGGCCCCGGCAGATCGGGCTCGCGGATCTCCAGGGCCACGAGCTGGAGCTCTCTCCCCCGAAGGTCCGCTCTCCCTTTGACCAGCACGATGCCGTCCAGGAGGACCACCGTCTCGCTCTTTTCGAACACCGACGGGAACGCCACGATCCCCACCCCTCCGGTGAGGTCCTCCAGCCGAAACACCGCGTACGGCTCCCCTCGCTTCGTGTACTTACGGCCGACCGCGACGACGATGCCTGCCACCGTCACCACGTCCCCATCGCCCAGTGATGCCAGCTCGGACACGTCCATGTCCGTCTGAGCCGACAGTCGTTCCCGGATGGCAAGCAGAGGGTGGTCCGTGACGTACTGCCCGAGCATCTCCTTCTCCTGGCGCAGGAGGTCGGCCTTCTCGAACTCATCTCCCGAGAGGACCGACTCGTCGATGTGCAGCGCCGGGGCCACCTCCCCGCCGAAGAACGACTCCTGCCCGGTCGCCTCTGCTCGTCGGTCGGCGATGATCGGATCGACGATCTTCTGGTAGCCCTCGAGCAGGCCCCGTCGCGAGTAGCCGAGCGAGTCGAACGCCCCCGCCAGGATGAGGCTCTCCAGGATCTTCTTGTGCAGGACGCCGGCGTCGACCTTGCGACAGAAATCCGTGAAGGATTCCAACGGCCCCTGATCGGTCCGGGCCTGGATGATCTGCTGCACCGCCCCCTCACCGACGTTCCTGATTGCGGCCAGCCCGTAGCGGATGTCTCCGTTCGAGGGAGTGAAGTAGACCTGGGACTGATTGACGTCCGGAGGCAGCACCCGAAGTCCCATCAGTCGTGCGGCGTTCAGGTAGAAGGGCTTCTTGTCCTTGTCGTCCCGAACGCTGGTCAGGAGCGCCGACATGTACTCGACGGGGTGATGGGCCTTGAGGTAGGCCGTCTGATACGCCACGTAGGCGTAAGCGCAGGCATGCGATGCGTTGAAGCCGTAATCCGCGAACGGAACGATGAGATCGAAGATCTCCTGGGCCAGCCTCTCCGAGTAGCCACGTTCGACGGCGCCCTTGACGAAGGTGTTGCGGTGCGGGATCAGCTCCTCGCGGATCTTCTTTCCCATGGCCTTGCGCAGCAGGTCGGCCTGTCCCATGGAGTAACCGGCCATGCGCACCGCAATCTGCATGACCTGCTCCTGGTACACGATGATCCCGTAGGTATCGGCCAGGATGTCCTCGAGCGAGGCATGAGGGTAGGTCACAGGCTTGCGTCCGTGTTTTCGCTCCGCGTACTCCACGTGCTGGCCCATGGACAGCAGCCCGGGCCGATAGAGCGCGACCAGGGCCATGAGGTCCTCGAACCTGTCGGGGACCAGCAGATGGATCAGCTGGCGCATCCCCGAGCTCTCCAGTTGGAACACGCCGTTCGTGTCGCCCTTCTGCAGCATGGCGTAGGTGCTCGCGTCGTCCAGGGGAATGTGATCGATATCCAGTCCGATGCCCTTGTCCCGAAGCAGCGCCACGGTGTCCTCGATCACAGACAGGTTTCGCAGCCCCAGGAAGTCCATCTTGAGCAGGCCGAGTTTCTCCACCCCGTGCATGTCGAACTGGGTGACGATGCGCCGGGAGTCGTCGCGGGAATCCTTGGCCAGCTTCAGTGGCAGGTAGTTGACGAGCGGGGCGTCCCCGATCACCACCCCGGCGGCGTGGACCGAGTCCTCTCGCCGAAGCCCCTCGAGGGCTCGAGCCGTATCGATGACCTCGCGAGCCTCAGGTTCCTTCCCGTAAGCCTCTCGGAGCTCGGGTGACATCTCCAGGGCCTGGTCGATGGGGAACTCCCGTCCCAGCACAGCCGGGGGGAACATCTTCGCCAGGCGGTCGCCGAACATGGCCGGGAAGCCCAACACTCTGGCCGCGTCGCGGATCCCCTGTTTCCCCTTGATCGTCTGGAACGTGATGATCTGGGCCACGTGGTCGGCCCCGTACCGGCCGGCGACGTAGCGGATCACCTCGTCTCGCCTGCGCTCGTCGAAGTCCATGTCGATATCGGGCATCTGCTTGCGCTCGGGGTTCAGGAAACGCTCGAAGATCAGCCCGTATCTCAGGGGGTCGAGGTCCGTGATCTGGAGGCAGTACGAGACTACGGACCCCGCCGCCGATCCCCGCCCGGGGCCCACCCTGATTCCGTGCTCCCGGGCGAAGCGGATCAGATCCCACACGATCAGGAAGTACCCGGCGAACCCCATCCGGGTGATCACCGAGAGCTCGCTCTCGAGGCGGTCCCGGATCTCGTCCGATACGACTCCGTACCTCCGAGCGGCTCCTTCGGAGACCAGTTCGCGCAGATAGTGATCCAGGCTCTTGCCCTCGGGCGGGACGAACCTGGGCAGGTGCATGTGGCCGAACGCCAGCTCCAGCTCGCACATCTCGGCGACGGAGAGGGTGGCGTCGCACGCTTCGGGCAGCTGGGCGAAGACGGCCCGCATGTCTTCCGCCGACTTCAGGAAGAACTCGTCGGTGTCGAACTTCAACCGGTTGTCGTCGGTCTGGACCTTCTGCTGCTGGATGCACAGGAGGACGTCGTGCGGCCGGGCGTCTTCCTTGTTCGTGTAGTGGAGGTCGTTGGTGGCGACCAGCGGAACGTCGAGGTCATGGGACAGCCGGACCAGCATCGGGTTGACTTCGCTCTGTTCCCGAAGCCCGTGGTGCTGGATCTCGATGTAGAAGCCGTCCCTCCCGAAGATGTCCGCGTACTGGCCGGCCACCTCCCGGGCCTTCGCCTCCTGGCCTGCCAGGAGGAGCCTGGCCGTCTCGGAGGCCAGGCATCCGGACAGGCCGATCAGGCCGGTGGACTGCTCGGCCAGGAGCTCCTTGTCGATGCGGGGCCGGTGATAGAAGCCCTCGAGGTGGGCGTCGGTGACCAGGCGGAGCAAGTTGCGGTACCCCTCCTCGTTCCGGGCCAGCAACGTAAGGTGCCGGTATTTCTCCTCGTCCTCCCCCGGGTTGCGGTCGAACCGCGACCGGGGGGCAACGTAGGCCTCGACCCCCAGGATGGGCTTGATCCCGTGACGCCTGGCTGCCTGGTAGAAGTCGAGCGCGCCGAACATCGCCCCGTGGTCGGTGAGGGCGATGGCCGGCATCCCGAATCCCGCTGCCTTGGTGCAGAGGTCGTCGACCCGAGAGGCCCCGTCGAGCAGCGAGAACTCGCTGTGCGTGTGGAGGTGAACGAAGCTGTTCGAGCTCGCGATGTCGTGACTCATCCGCGTCCTGAGGCTACGGGGTCCCGCGGACAGGAGGCGGAGGGAGGACGCCTCCGAGCCGTGGGGAAAACCTGTTGATAAAGTTACATCCTTGTAATTCGGGCAGGGGTGAGCTTACACTCCAGGGCAGCCACCTTTCAAGAGGACTGTCATTGGTATGAGGCTCTCATACTCATCGATCTCGACCTACGAGACCTGTCCTGCGAAGTACAGGTTCCAGTACGAGGAGAAGCTGCCCACGACCACCTCCCCCGCCCTGGCCTTCGGCGACGCATTGCACCGGACGCTGCATCGCTTCCACGACCGTCCCGTCCCCCTGGCCCCCTCCGTGGAAGAACTGCACGAGATGCTCGACGCCGAGTGGGTGGACGACGGCTATCGAGACCCTGGGGAGGAGGCCCTGTATCGAGAACACGCCCGGCAGGTGCTGGCCGACTATCACCGGGCCAACGCGGGGTCGTTCCGGATCCCGGCTGCCCTGGAGTTCCGGTTCACCGTGGAGATCGAAGGGGTGCAACTCTCCGGGGTCATCGACCGCATGGACCGGATCCCTGGCGGGGGGTACGAGATCGTCGACTACAAGACAAGCCGGCGCCTCCCGCCAAAGGCTGTGGTGGATCGCGACCTGCAGCTCTCCCTCTATTACATGGCTGCCAAGGAGATCTGGGGGATCGAGCCCGAGCGCCTCACGCTGTACTACCTGCTTCCGGGCGAGCGGATGACGACGTTCCGCACGCCGGCCGATGCGGACGACCTTCGCCGCCGCATCGCCACGGTGGCCGAGCGGATAGCCGCCGGGAAGTTCGAGCCTCGGGCCAACCCCTTGTGTGACTGGTGCGACTTCCAGCGCGTGTGCCCGTTGTACCGGCACAAGTTCGAGCGCGAAAACGGCGACCCAGCGCCCCGGATGACCGAGCTCGTCGACGAGTGGATCGCCTTGAAACGCGAGGACTGGGAGCGCTACCGCCGGTTGGAGGAGCTCCGCGGACTGATCAACGGCTTCTGCGAGGAGCACGGATACCGG
The DNA here is from genome assembly GCA_036505215.1 of Actinomycetota bacterium. Taxonomy (GTDB): domain Bacteria; phylum Actinomycetota; class UBA4738; order UBA4738; family UBA4738; genus DASXTW01. The sequence goes on from DASXTW010000137.1 coordinate 9,721, forward strand.
CGGCTGTACGGGTCCGAGGGCACGGCCATAGATCGGCGGCCCGTCCACGTCACTGCGCCCGACGCGGAACGGATCCGATTGATCCTCGAGCCGCTCGGGTTGTGGGAGCAGGTGATCGCGGTCGATCCCAAGAAGCTTTCCGAGCTCATCGAGACCCGCTCACTGCCCCCGGCCGTCGAGGACGCGTTGCTGGCCTCCCGGGAAGAGGTTCGCACGCAGTACAGCCTCTACCTGAAGGACCCTGTCCGCTCCAGGCGCTGAGTCCGCCTACCCAGACGGAAGCGGCTGCCAGTCTGTCGCGTAATTGAGGTCGTCCCGCGTCTCCAACTGAAAGACATTCGAGCCGTCGGCGTCCATCACGTACAGGTTGTCTGCTCCTACCTCGTCGAATCGCGCGAACAGGATCTTGGTCCCATCCGGCGACCACTGTAGAGGGAGGGTTGTCTCGGGATCATTCGTCAGTCGGGTCACGTGACCCCCGTCCGCGTCCATCAGGTAGATTTCGTAATTGCAGACGCCGTCGCAAACGGCGGAGTTGTTGTCGCGGTTGCTGGCAAATGCTATCCGTCCGTCCGGTCCCCACACCGGTTGGGTGTCGTCGGCGGGGTTGCGCGTCAGGTTACGTAGCACCCCGGTGCCTATCTGTGCAGACAAGATCTCCCTCTGGTGGCGACGACAGGATGAGAAGGCGATCCGGTGGCTGTCCGGAGACCAGGAGTACGGGGGCGTCCACCACGCGGAGAAGCCACCCGGTACGCAGGAGTTCCTGAGCTGCGCGAGTCCGGTTACTCGTGACCCGTCGGGGTTCATCACGTACAGGCCACCCATCCCTAGCGCAGCAGAGTTGCGGTCGCTCACGAAGGCGATCCTGCTGCCGTCGGGCGCCCACTCTCCATTCGTGTCCTGGGCAGGATCATTGGTGAGGTTGGTCTGATCGCTCCCGTCGGCGTCCATGACGAAGATCTCGTGGTTGTAGGAGGCGTCGATGCTCTGGAACAGGATTCGCGTCTGGTCGGGTGACCACCTCGGCCGCCGTTCGTCGAAGCCGTCTGTCAGTTGGGTCAATCCGCTTCCATCCGGCCGAGCCACTGCGATGTGGAAGTCCAGGCTGAACGCGATCAGATTCCCATCCGGTGACCAGTTGGGGTCCAGGTGGGCCACGTCCTCGAATGACGGGAAGTAATGGCTGAATGAGCCGTCGGGGTTGAGGATGACGATCTGGTCGCTGAACGGGCCAGACTCGATCTCGACTGCGAACAGCCCGTTTCCCCCGGGAAAGGTCGCCGTCGAGACTTCAGGTCGGAAAGCCAGGGCTGCAATGAGGGCGAAGCCGGAGATCAGACGACCCGTTGGCATCCACCGCATTGCCAGCCTCCAGTGATCGGGGAAAGAGGGGGCCCTGAGGGTAACTCCCCCAGTGGGAGGATGGAAGCAGGATCAGAGGATTAGGCCGAAAGCCCCAGGCCGGCCACGCCTCTCCTTTACCCTTCCTCGCGGGCGTGATCGAGGGCTTCCTCCAGATCCTGGGGCAGTCCGTCCTCGAGCTCGACCCTCTCTCCGGTCACCGGGTGGTCGAATGCGATCCTCCATGAATGAAGGAACGGCCGGGACAGGCCAAGTCGCGTTGCCTCCTCCCCTCCCCCGCCGTACGCGCGATCTCCCAGCACCGGGTGGCCGACGGCGGAGAGATGGACCCGGATCTGGTGGGTCCGTCCGGTCCGGGGCCGCGCCTCGACCAGCGTGCTCTTCCCGAGTCGCTCGCACACCTCGACCTCCGTGGCGGCGCCCTTCCCGGTAACCAGGCCGACCCGGATCCGTGCTCGCCTCCGTTCCAGCGCAGCTTCGATCAAGAACCGATCTCGTTGGATCGTTCCTCGAACCAGCGCCAGGTACCGGCGGTCGATCTCGTGTCGCCTGAACATCTCGCCGAGTGCGGCGTGGGTGGCGTCGTCCTTTGCCACAAGCATCAGACCCGACGTGCCCGCGTCCAGCCGGTGGACGATCCCTGGACGATCCTCTCCGCCCAAGCGGGACAGTGAGGCTCCCAGCGCAAGGAGCCTGTTCACGAGCGTGCCGGTCCGCCTGGAGGCTGTCGGGTGGGTGACCATCCCCGAAGGCTTGGACAGCACGAGCAGGTGGTCGTCCTGATAGAGGATCGGAAGCGGCCCGGGCTCGGGGGTCAAATCGCCGGGGCGCGGGAGCCGGGCCTGGACCCGCTCCCCTCCGGCCAGTCGGTGGGATTTCTGCTGGGGCTGGCCATCGACCAGGACCAGGCCCTGGGCGATCGCTCGCTGGACGTCGGCCCTGGGTACACCGAGCGTGCGGGCGACCACGGCGTCGAGTCGCCCCGGGTCGGCAGTGAACGAGATTGGGGGGTCCGTCGCTCGCCGCATCAGCCCTTTTCCGCGCCAGGTTGACGGCGCATCCCGGCCACGAGGATGACCAGAGCGCCCACCACGATGGCCGAGTCTGCGAGGTTGAAGACCGGCCAGACGTGGAAGTCGATGAAATCGATGACGTGGCCGGATACCCCAGGCCCTCGGATGATGCGGTCGGTGAGGTTGCCCAGCGCTCCCCCCAGGATCAGCCCGAGCCCCAGCGAGCTCGCTCCGGAGGAGAGCCGGGCAGAGGCCACGACGATCGCGGCGCATACCACCAGCGTTGCTGCGAAAAAGAGCCAGGGCTGGCCCCCGAACAGACCGAAGGCTCCGCCGGCGTTGGTCGTGTATCGAAGCTGGACCACTCCAGGGATGACCTTAAGGGGAGGGCTCCCGGCTAGCGACTGCTGGGCCAGATACTTGGTCAGGCGGTCCAGCAGGTAGGCGCCCGCTGCAGCCGAGTAGAGGATGACAGCGAGCCGGCCCCGGCGGGACACACCGATCAGCGGACGCGTTCTTCGGCCTGCTTGTCCTTGATGCAGAGGTTGGCGTAGGGCAGTGCCTTCAGCCGCAGCTTCTCGATCGGCCTTCCGCACCGATCGCACAGGCCGTACGTGCCCTCGTCGATCTTCGCAAGGGCCTTGTCGATCCTCTCCATCAGATCGCGCAGGTTGTTGACCAGCGACAGGTCGCGCTCGCGCTCGAACGTAGCCGTCCCGGCGTCGGCGTACTCTTCGTCGAACCCCATCTCGCCGGAGAGCTCGGACTGGTTGGAGCCGAACGAGAGCTCCTCCAGCTCGTCGTACTGTGCCTGGAGGTCTTTCCGTTCGGCCAAGAGCTTTTCCTTGAGCTCCTGGATCTCTTTTTTGGATAGGGGGGTCTTGGTAGCCATGACGAAATCCGGGGGACCCTAGCACTCGTGCGGGCAGAGGCGCCAGCCATCAAGGATACGGCATGGCGGGGAGCCCGACGGCTCCTGCCGGGTTCCCGCGGCGTGCCTTCCTCGGCCGTCTACGTCGTGAACTTCCAGTCCCGGTTGTAAGCAGAACCGTAGGCGACGCTCAGAGAGTAGCCAGCGGGGGCATTGAGGGTCCCGTAGTTGACCTGACCACTCGTGATGGTTGCCTTGGTGTATCCACTCGGGTAAGCGGGTGAGCCGGACGCAGGAGGACACGTTGGATCGTCGCAGGCAGGCCCCCTACCGTAGGGAGTCAGGGTGGCGTTCATGCTGCCGCCTGCGAATGTCCAGGTCGACCCCGAGCTACAGCCGCCGGCCAGCCCGTCTGCGTTGAGGCAGTTCTGGCCGTCGTAGAAGATGTAGAAGCCCTCGGGGCTCGTTTGAGCCAGCGCGGTCTTGCCATTCTGGGAGATCTGGACCCACACCCCTCCGAGACCGTTCCCGGCCGAGTCCCTCATCGTCCCGTATACGGTCGTCACCTTCTTGCCGCGCCCGAGGAGACTCGTGTTCGAAGAGCTCGCTCCGACCACGGCCCCGCTGCTCTGGTCCTTGATCAGGATGTCCGACTGGAAGGGGGTGTAGAGCTTCGGGGTCTTCAGGAAGTTGGCGTCCTTCGTCTGGCCCTTGAGCGCGTAGTCGAGGTGAACGGTGACCCAGACCTTTGCTCCTGGCGGCACGTTGTTCACCGTGATGGTTCCATCGGCCCCGCTGCACGTGTTCTGCGCGCTGTTCCAGCAGATGCTGCTCGACTGTGGGGTCCAGTCTCTCCACGTGTTCGGGGCGTCGTTGGCGTACTGGATATAAGCGTGGATGGGCTGGCCGCCTTCGGTCTGCGGTACGAATTCGCTCGGCCAGCTCAGCCTGAACTCCCAGGACGTGTTCCCAGTGAATTGCAGGGGAACCGTGCCTCGCTGGTGGTAGTAGAACTGACCCGGGTTCGTGGCGATGATCACGTACTTCGGGTTCATGAGGATCTCGAAGTCGTTGATCGTCCATGGGCTCAGGTCATCGACCAGCTGGAAAGCTGAGTTCGTCATTGTGCTGGTCGATCCGATCTGCAGGGCAACGACATTCGTGGTTGCCTGCGACGTGTTGCCCTGGTAACAGCGTTCCAGATCGCCTGCCCTGCTGCAGTAGCTCGTCAGGGTTGCGCTGTTGGTGATCGCCGTGCCCGCTCCGGTCGGGTAGTTGATGGTCGCCTTGAAGCCGACGCTCCCACTACCGCCCGCTGCGGTCGTGGGGATGGTCCAGCGGATGTATCGGACGGCCGCAGCACCGCCAGCGCCCGCTTCGGTCGAGTACCAGTTGGAGCCGTTGGGCGAGTACTCGATGGTCGTGCCCGCCGGCCCTGTGGCCGACCCTGCCTTGTAGGTCACTTGGGAAGGCAAGGTATCCACGATCACCGCGTTGTACGCCGTTGCGTCTCCCGAGTTCGAGTACGAGATCGTGTAGGCGAGCTCATCCCCGATCGCAGCGGTCGGCTTGTCCACGGTCTTGCTGATCGACATCCTGGGCCGCGTCACGGTCACGGTGGCGTCAGCGCTTCCCTGTGCGACCGTGTTCTCGTCGTCGCTGGCCTTGGCCGTGACGGTGTCCTTGTAGGAGCCAGCCGGGTTACCGGTGAAGTCGACGGTGAACGAGCAGGAGTAGGTGGCCCCGGGGTTGATGGTCCCGCCGGTGGCGCAGGTCCCCGTTCCGTTCAGATCTCCGTAGATGTTGTCGATCAGCGAGTCCAACTTGACCGGGTCGGTGGAGACGCTGGTGTTCTTGACGGTGACCGTGAACGTGACGTCCCCCACAGGTTCCGGCGAAGTGGACGGACTGGCCGACTTCGTGACCTGGATCGTCGGCGTCGAGTTGGCCACGGTCACGGTGGCGTCGTCCTGGCCGGAGGCGGGTGTGCTCTCGTCGTCCTTGACATTGGCCGTGACCACGTCGGTCTCGGAGGCCCCTGCGTTTCCTGACACCGTTGCACTGAACGAGCAGGAGTAGGTTGCTCCCGGGTTGATGGTGCCGCCGGTGGCGCAGCTTCCCTGGCCGTTCAGGTCTCCATGGATGGAGTCAGTCAGCGAGGTCAGCGTCACAGGGTCCGTGGAGACGCTGGTGTTCTTCACCTGGACGGTGAAGGTCACCGCCCCGCCCGGCTCGTTGACTGAAGCGGGGGAGGCATCCTTGGCCACGGTGATCGTGGGAGTGGCGTTGGACACGGTCACCGTGGCCGTCCCGGTGTCGGAGACCTGGTTGTTCTCGTCGTCGTGAGCGGTCCCGGTGACCTTGTCGGTCTGGGAGAAGCCGGCGTTGCCGGCGACCGTCTTGGTGAAGGAGCAGGTGTATGACCCGCCGTAAGGGATGGTCTGAGGTGTGGCGCAAGTCCCCTGGCCGTTCAGATTCCCGTAGACGTCATCGACCAACGAAGTCAGAGTCAACGGATCGGTCGAGGCCACTGAGGCGTTGGTCACCTTGACCGTGAACGTCACGGGGCCGCCCGGCTCCGCCAGAGAGGAGGGAAAAGCCGTCTTGCTTACCTGGACGGCCGGAGCGACGTCTCGAACGGTGACGGTCGCCTGTGCGCTATTTGAGGCCGGGGTGTTCTCGTCGTCACGGACCGTGGCGGTGACCTTGTCGGTGTGTGAGCTTCCGGCGTTACCAGAGACCGTCCCGGTGAACGAGCAGGTGTAGGTGGCCCCAGGGGTGATGGTGCCGCCAGTGGCGCAGCTCCCCTGGCCGTTGAGGTCGCCGTAGACGCTGTCGGTGAGCGAGTCCAGGGTAACCGGGTCGGAGGAAACGGAGGTGTTGGTGACCTTGACCGTGAACGTCACCATCCCGCCGGGCTCATCCACCACATTCGGAGAGGCGTCCTTGGTCACCACGATGGTGGGAGCCACGTCCTTCACGCTCACCGTGGCCTGGTCCTGACCGGAAGCCGTGGAGCCCTCATCGTCCTTGACGTTGGCCGTGACGGTGTCGGTCTCGGAGTCCCCGGCGTTGCCGGAGACGGTGGCGGTGAACGAGCAGGTGTAGGTGGCCCCGGGGTTGATGGTCCCTCCGGTTGCGCAGCTCCCCTGGCCGTTCAGGTCCCCGTGGATGGAGTCGGTGAGCGAGGTCAGGGTGACCGGGTCTGTGGCCACGGAGGTGTTCTTCACCTCCACGGTGAAGGTGACCGACCCACCAGGCTCGTCCACCGAGGTGGGAGAGGCCGTCTTGGTCACGGTGATGGAGGGATCCACGTTGGTCACGGTGACCGTGGCGGATCCGTCGTCGGAGGCCGGCGTGTTCTCGTCGTCCCGGCCGGTGCCGGTGACCGTGTTGGTGTGGGTGCTCCCGGCGTTGCCGGAGACGGCTCCGGTGAAGGTGCAGCTGTAGGTGGCTCCGGAGGCGATGGTCTGGGGAACCGAGCAGCTCCCCTGGCCGTCCAGGTCCCCGTAGGCGTCATCGACCAGGGAGTCCAGGGTGACCGGGTCGGTGGACACCGAAGCGTTGTAGACGTCGACGGTGAAGCTCACCGTGGCCCCCGGCTCGGGCACCGAGGTGGGCGAGGCCGTCTTGGACACCAGGATGGTGGGCGTGGCGTTGGTCACCGTGACCGTGGCGTCGTCCGCTCCCTGTGCGGTGGAGCCGTCGTCGTCGGTCACCTCGGCGGTGACTTCGTCGGTGTGGATGCTCCCGGCGTTGCCCGAGACGGTGGCCGTGAACGAGCAGGAGTAGGTGGCGCCGGGCAGGATGGTGCCGCCGGTGGAGCAGCTCCCCTTGCCGTCCAGGTCCCCGTAGGAGTCATCGACCAGGGAGTCCAGGGTGACCGGGTCGGAGGACACGCTGGTGTTCTTCACCGACAGGGAGAAGGTGACCGTCCCGCCGGGCTCGGTGACGGAGGTGGGAGAGGCGTCCTTGGTCACCACGATGGTGGGAGCCACGTCCTTCACGCTCACCGTGGCCTGGTCCTGACCGGAAGCCGTGGAGCCCTCGTCGTCCTTGACGTTGGCCGTGACGGTG
>DASXTW010000138.1:0-13801 GCA_036505215.1 Actinomycetota bacterium
GGAACGCGAGGCTGTGGCCGCCGGCGGAGGGACTCTCCACCGGGCCTCGCTCTCGGACGCAGTCCTGATCAAGGACAACCATCTGCGCATCGCCGGCGGGGTGGGCCCCGCCGTCCAGAAGGCCAAGCAGGGCCGGGTCCCCGTTGAGGTGGAAGTCGAGACCCTCGAAGAGCTCGACGAGGCCCTGGAGGTCGGCGCGGACCGGATCCTGCTGGACAACCCGACGCCCGAGCTCGTTCGCGAGGCGATCGGAATGGTCGACGACCCCGAGCGCGTTGAGATCTCGGGGGGAGTGACGTTGGAATCGGTACAATCTCTGGTAGAAGCGGGGGCGCGGGTCATCTCCGTGGGAAGGATCACCCACTCCGCTCCCTCGCTTGACCTCTCCCTCGAGGTGACGCATGCAGACGTTTGACCAGTGGGCGAGGGAGGTCCGCAAGCTCGCCGGCGAGCGACGCGCGGTCATCCTGGCCCACAACTATCAGGTGCCCTGGATCCAGGACGTGGCCGATTTCGTCGGCGACTCCCTCGCGCTCTCCCGCCAGGCTGCGGAGACCGACGCAGAGACCATCGTCTTCTGCGGCGTCCACTTCATGGCAGAGACGGCAAAGATCCTCTCGCCCCAGAAGACCGTGCTGATCCCCGACACAGACGCCGGATGCTCACTGGCCTCGGCCATCACAGACGAGGACGTTCGGAGGTGGAAGGACGAGCATCCTGGAGCCGCGGTCGTTGCGTACGTGAACACGACGGCCGAGGTGAAGGCCGAGAGCGACATCTGCTGTACCTCGTCCAATGCCGTCGACGTGGTCAGCTCCATTCCGGAGGACAGGGAGATCCTGTTCCTCCCCGACATGTTCCTCGGCGCCCACGTGGAACGCCAGACGGGCCGGAAGATGCACCTGTGGATGGCCGAGTGCCACGTCCACGCGGGGATCGGGTCGGTGGAGATGCGGGAGAAGGCCGAGGCGAACCCCGATGCCGAGCTGTTGATCCATCCCGAGTGCGGCTGCTCGACCGCGGCGATGTACCTCCTTTCCGAGGGGGTCCTGCCGGCTGAACGAACCAAGATCCTCTCGACCGGCGGGATGGTCTCGGAGTCGAAGCGATCCCAGGCCGGGAAGTTCCTGGTGGCCACCGAGACCGGCATCCTCCACCAGCTCCGCAAAGGCAATCCGGACGCTGTGTTCGAGCCGATCAACGAGTACGCGGTCTGCCAGTACATGAAGATGATCACGCCGGCCAAGCTCCTTCGGTCGCTCCACGAAGGCGTTTTCGAAGTCACAGTGCCGGAAGAGATTCGGCGGCGCGCTTTCCGCGCAGTCCAGCGGATGGTCGAGATCGGGCCGACCGCGGGCGTGTCCATCCCGGTGGGCGTGGGCGCCTCGCCGAGCTTCTCCGAGTAGCCCTTCCTCATGAAGACCCTCGTGGTGGGCGGCGGAGCCGCCGGGCTGTGGTGCGCGCTTCACGCCGCCGAGCGGGGACCGGTTTCGCTGGTGGCCCCCGACCCAGCCTCGGGCAGTGCCACCGCCCTGGCCCAGGGGGGTATCGCCGCCGCAGTTGCCGAGGGCGATGATCCCGAAGCGCACGCCGCGGACACCGTGACCGCCGGAGCTGGTTTGAGCCACCCGGAAGCCGTCAAGGTCCTGACGCGGGAAGCTCCCGCGGCCATTGCCGAGCTACGAGCGCGCGGCATGACCTTCGACGCCGGAGGCGCTCCAACGTTGGAGGGCGGGCACAGCGCCAGGCGGGTCCTCCATGCGGGCGGCGACGCCACCGGGTGGGCCATCCTGCAGGTGCTGCTCACGGCAGCGCGAGCGGACCCAGGCATCGAATGGGTGGACGCACGGGTGGCAGTACTCCTGACCGAAGGCCACCACGTCGTCGGGCTTCGAACGAACAGCGGCTGGGAGCTCGAGGCCGACCGGGTGGTCCTGGCGACGGGAGGGGCCTGCGGGATCTTCGGCCGGCGGACCGGTCCCGATCGAGCAGTCGGGGAGGGGATGGCCCTGGCCTGGGACGCCGGGGCGGCCCTGGCCGACCTCGAATTCGTCCAGTTCCATCCCACCGCCTTGGATGTCGAGGGGTATCCCTCGCGGCTGCTCACTGAGGCACTTCGGGGCGAGGGCGCCATGCTGGTCGATGCCAATGGCAACCGGTTCATGCCCCGCTTCGATCGCCGGGCCGAGCTGGCGCCCAGGGACATCGTGGCGAGGGCGATCACCGCGACGCGCGAGCGGACAGGGCCGGTCTATCTGGACGCCACCGCGGTCGAGAGCGTGCGAGAACGGTTCCCGACGGCCTCGCGCTCCTGCGCGGAGGCCGGGCTAGATCTCGCGCGGGATCACATTCCCGCGGCCCCGGCCGCTCACTACTTCACCGGCGGCGTGCTCACCGACACGTGGGGCCGGACAACGGTGTCAGGATTGTCCGCGTGCGGGGAGGTTGCCTGCACGGGCGTGCACGGCGGGAATCGCCTCGCATCGAACTCGCTGCTGGAGGCCCTGGTGTTCGGCCGCCGAGCCGCCCTGGCCGAAGACGGCGTCGCGACGCTGCCACCTGCTGAAGAGCAACTGGAGGAGGGGGTGCCCGGGGACGGTTTGTCTCTCGAGGAGATCAGATCGCTGACGGATGCCTCGATGGGAGTGATCCGATTCGGCCCCGAGCTGGAAGCCGCGGCGGGCAAGCTCGCGAGGTCCGACGATCCCGCCGGGAACCGCGCGGCATCGCTCGTGGCCTGGCTGCTGGCCCGGTCAGCGCTCCGGCGCGAGGAGAGCCGGGGCGGCCACTTCCGCTCGGACTTCCCCAAAACCCGTCCCGAGTGGCGCTTCCGCCAGACTGTCGGCTCGGACGGGTGGGCCAAGGTTCGGATCCCTGATTGACGAACTCGATTGCTACCATTTCGATCCTCCTGGGCAGCCCCGGGAGCGACGATGACAGGTATGGGACCTGAGAACGAGAGGTGACAATGGCCACGACATCCGACGAGATGAGGGATCGCGCAGAAACCCTGCCCGATCTCGGCACCGTTCTCGGCGTGTGGGCACATCCGGACGACGAGACCTACCTCACGGCAGGGCTGATGGCCCAGACCGTTCGGCGCGGCGAGCGGGTCGTGTGCGTGACGGCCACTCGCGGTGAGGAGGGCTCATGGGACGAGGAACGCTGGCCGACGGCGACGCTCGGCCGGGTGCGGGAGGCCGAGCTGATGCGCTGCCTGGAGATCCTCGGTGTCAACGACCACCGTTGGCTGGACTACTACGACGGGACGTGTGACGCGGTCGACCTCGAGGAGGGCATCGAACGAATCCAAGCAATGATGGAGGAGACCAAGCCGCAGTCGGTGTTCACCTTCGGTCCGGATGGCATGACCGGACATCCCGATCACAAGGCCGTGTGCGCTTGGACGACGGCGGCCTTCAACATGGCGGCGCCGTCAGGGGCGCGCCTTTACTACGCGACGATGACGCCCGAGTGGGCCGAGGAGTTCGCTCCTCGAATGAACCAGTTCAACGTGTTCATGGAACCGGGGACGCCTCCTGTCACCCCCCGACAGGAGCTCGCCATCGATTTCCTGCTCCCCCTTGATCTCCTGGATCTCAAGATGAAAGCGATCGAGGCCCACGTGAGCCAGGTCGAAGGGATGCTGAACGCATTCGGCAACGACTTCTTTCGCGAGGGGAACAAGGCCGAGTTCTTCGTCCTTGCAGCAGAGCGCCTCAGATGACGTCGCTGATGGGGCTGCTGGGCTCGGGTGAGTTCGAGCCCTGGACCGAGGAGGTCGACCGGTGGCTCCTGGACCGGGCCTCGGGCGACGGCAGCGTGCTGATCCTTCCGCTGGCCAGCGCGCCCGAGGGGGACGACGTGTTCGACCGGTGGGCGAACATGGGCCTCCTTCACTACGAGAGCCTGGACATCCCGGCCGAGGTGCTCCCGCTGAAGACGAAGGAGGACGCACAGAAGCCCGACCTCGCGGCCAAGCTCGATACGGCCTCCGTGGCTTACTTCTCCGGGGGGAACCCTGCCTATCTGGCCGCTGTTCTCTCCGGCTCTCGGTTCTGGTCCGAGCTGCTGAGGGCGATGGATCGGGGTCTGGCTTACGTGGGATGCAGCGCCGGCGTGGCGTGCCTGGGCGACCTCGTCCCCGACAGCACGGTGCTGGACTTCACGTCACCCGACCTGTGGAAACCAGGCCTCGGGCTCTTCCCCAAGCTCTTCCTCGGTCCGCACTGGGACGCTCTGAACGCCTACGTGCCGGGACTGCAGGAACTGTTCGTCGCTGCGGTCCCACCCGGCCACAGGCTTCTGGCTGTCGACGAGCGAACAGCGGTGGTGGGAGACGGCACGAAGTGGCGGGTGATGGGAAAGGGCGGCGCCTCCATCCTGGACGAGGGCTCCTGGGAGTCCTTCCGGCCGGGGCAGACCTTCGAGGCTACATTTCACGCAACGAAGGCGCCCTCCGCCTCTGCGTGACGTCGGGGTGGTTTTCGCGATCAGCCCGACACGAGATCAGCTCGCCCGCTCAGCTTCTTGCAGCAGCTGCTGGACCTCGCCTCTGCGCGCCCCGAAGGGGGCGGCCTGAAGGTACGACCGAAAGGCTAGGGCCGCCTCGTCGGGTCGGCCCAGAGCTCGAAGAAGGATGACTCCCTCGTAATAGAGGGCCTCGGGATACGAGGGATCGACGGCCAAGGCCCTCTTGACCGCCCGAAGGCCGTCCTCGGCCTTTCCCCCCTGATACAGCAGGAATCCCAGCTTCGCCTGTGCCTCCGCGTTGCGGGGATCGATCTGCAGGGCGACGAGGTACTGGACCGCCGCGGCCGCCGTGTTGCCGGCCGCCATGTATCGATCGGCCAGATCCAGTCGGGCAGCCAGATCCCGTGGGTGCTCGGCAACGCGTTGCTCGAACATCGCGAGCGCATCGGTGGCGCTGCCGGAGGAGCCCTGGGTGAACCCGGTGATCGGCTCGCCGGAGGTTCGATTGGACACGGCGCGGGCAAGGAGGGGCAGGGACAGGCCAAGGACGGCCACACCGATGAGGGCGGCCAGCAGCAGCCTGCGCCGGGGCGAGGCCGCCCCTGCCCTGACTCCGTCACCGGAATGGGCCGCGCGGAGTAGCCGCAGGTCCGCGCCCACGTCGCCCGCGCCTTCCCTGGCATCGAGCGCTCGGAGCACGGTAACCGCCCGGCCCTCCGTCTCCGACCGGAGCGTTCGATAGGTCGCGTCGGAGAGCTCACCCCGGGCCCGCTCATCCTCGAGCTCCCTGAGGGTGCGGAGCAGGCCGGCCCGTTCGTCCTCCAGGGGATCGGCGAGTCGTTCCAGGGCCACCTTGCGGGGAGACCCGAAGGGCCGGAGGACCCCGCCTGCCGCCACTCCGGCCAGGACGGCCGCCGCCAGCAATACGACCCAGCTCACTCGGTTTCCTCCTTGGTGCCCGCGAGAGCACGCTCCAGCAGAGATCGGTCGGCGGACGTGAGAACCTGGTCAGGCTCCTCCCCCGCCCCCACCGAAGCCCGCCCGGTGAGACCCTGGGCGCTCCAACGCCATACCGCCCATGCCGCAGCGGCGAGGCCGCCGAGGACCAGCAGAACGGGCGCGATCCAGGCCGCCAGGTCGATGCCGCGCTTGGGCGGCGACTCCAGGATCCACTGGCCGTAGGCGCGGACGAAGCCCTGTCGGATCTCCGCCGGGGTCCTTCCGGCCGCCAGATCACGGGCGATGGTGGCCCGCATCTCCTGGGCCAATCGGGATGGCGAGTCGGCCACCGTCAGGTTTTGGCACACGGGGCATCGAAGGGTGACGGCCACCGCCCGAACCCGATCGCTCATGTTCGCCGGCGTCATCGGACCCCGCGCCGCGACGAAACCAAGCGCCCCACCCGCGGCGAGGAGGGCGAATGCAAGGACGAGTGATCCGACAGCGAATCGGCGGCCCGGCCGTTTCGCGTCCGGGTGCCCGACCTCGCCACGGCCGATCTCCCTCACGATGACGGCTCCGGGAGGAGCGAAGTGATCTGCTCGGAGAGCCGGTCGTAGCTGACAGCGCCGATCTGCTTGAAGGCGACTCGCCCGTCGGGCCCGATCACGAACGTTTCGGGGACCCCGTACACGCCATAGGCGAGGGCGGTCCGAGAGCTCGGGTCCGACAGCTGAGGCCAGTCCCCGCCGAGCTCGGCGAGATACGCGCGCGACGCCGACGGCCGGTCCTGGAACGCCACCCCCAGGAGGACCATCCCTCGGTCTCGATACCTCTGCCAGGCCCCGGCCAGGTTGGAATGCTCGATCCGGCAGTCCGCGCACCACGAGGCCCAGAAGTTGATCACTACCACCTGCCCTCGGAGATCCGACAAGCGGACGGTCCCAGACCCGTCCAGGTTGCGAAGGGCGAAGTCCGGCGCCGGCCGCCCGATCAACGCCGACCGGATCACGGTCGGGTCTCGGGACAGGCCGAAGGAGAGCAGAAGCGTGAGCAGAGCGACGCCGCCAAGGACGGCTCCGAGGGCCACCCACCTGTTGCGCCGCCTGCGCCTGCCCGGCGCGGCGTCGAGCCCCGAGGGGTGGCGTGCCATCGAGCCCGGCGAGGTCCCGTTCATCTTCCCTCCTTGACCCCGACCAACTGTCGCTGACGGATGGGAGGCTCGGGCAGCAACACCCTCCGGCGGCCGGGCCAGGCGGCCAGGAGCCCGCCGAGCGCCATGGTCCCTCCACCGACCCAGAGCCACATCACCCCGGGATTCAGGAAGAAACGGAACGTGGCCCGCCCTCCGGCGTCGCCCTCGAACCCGAGCACCGAGGAGTACAGGTCTTTCAACACTCCGTACTTGATCGACGGGGTGCCGATGGGTTCGGACGCTCCGGGGTACAGGTTCAGCGACGGCCTCACCCGACCCAGAGGCCGCCCGTCGCGGGAGACCGTCACGTCAGCAACCAACACCTGCCGTTGCGGCTGCTGCAGCACATGCTGTCCTTCGTACCGAAGCGTGTACCCGGCGAAGGAAGTCTCCTGCCCCAGGGCCAGCGTCACTTCGGTCTGCCGGGCGAACGAGGTCGAGGAGATGATGGCGATGATGGCCACGGCTACCCCGAGGTGCACGAGGTAGCCGCCGTACATCCGGGGATTGCGGGCCACGGCTTCGAGGATGGACCGCAGGACACGTCGCCGCCTCGCTCGGGCGAATGCCCGCATCCCTCGCACCACCTCTCCCCCGTTGGCCACCAGGACGAAGGCGGCCATGCCGAAGCCGGCCACGGCGGCCAGGTTCCGCATCCCCATCGCGGCCAACAGCACCATGGTGGCCGCCCCGGCGGCCACCGGCACGGTGATACGCCGTCTGGCCTGCTCGGGGGTGGCCGCTCGCCACGGCAGCACAGGCCCGATGCCCATGAGGAAGAGCAAGAGGAGAAAGAGCGGCACCGTGGTCTGCTTGAAGTACGGGCCACCCACGGTGGACTGGCGGTCGGTGAGGGCCTCGACCACCAGCGGGAAGATGGTCCCCAGCAGGACCACGAACGTGAGCCCGAGGAGCAGGATGTTGTTACCGAGGAAGGCGGACTCACGGGAAAGCGCTGAGTCGAACCGCCCCTGGGATCGAAGGCGCCATGCCTGTGCCGCGATCCCCCCGAACCCGCCGATCAGGATCACCACCAGGAAGCCCAGGTACATCGGCCCCACCAGAGACTGGGCGAAGGCGTGGACCGAGGACAGGATGCTTCCGCGGGTGAGGAACGTGCCGAACGTGGTCAGCGCGAACGCGCCCACGATGAGCGACAGGTTCCAGACCTTCAGCATCCCCCGGCGCTCCTGGATCATCACCGAGTGAAGGAACGCGGTGGCCATGAGCCACGGAAGCAGGGCGATGTTCTCCACGGGGTCCCATGCCCAGTACCCGCCCCACCCCAGCACCCCGTAGGACCACAGCGCACCCAAGAGCAGGCCGACCGTGAGGAAGATCCACGCGGCGAGCGTCCATCGTCGGGTGATGCGGATCCATCGATCTGACAGGGTCCCGCTGATGAGGGCAGCCATGGCGAACGCGAACGGCACCGTGAGACCGATGAACCCGAGATAGAGGAACGGAGGATGGGCGGCCATCAGCGGGTGGTTCTGCAGGAGGGGCAGCGGCCCGCGTCCATCCACAGGCGCCGAAACCAGGGTGGCGAACGGCCGGGTCGGACCGAGGACGAGCACCAGGTAGAACGCCGACACCATGTACATCACGGCCATGGCCCAGGGGAAGGTCTCCGGCTTGCGCCGACGGAACCGAAAGGCCACCGCGGCGATGTAGCCGGCCAGGACGAGGTTCCACAGGAGCAGGGAGCCCTCGTCCGCTGACCACAGGGAGAGCACCTTGAAGAACGTCGGTGTCGCCCTGCTGGAGTTCTCGGCGACGTACCTGATGGAGAAGTCGTTGGACAGGATGGCTGCCAGCATCGCCCCGTTGGCGGCGGCGACCACCGCCAGGAGCGAGAACGCGGTGGTCCGGGCGCTCTCGACCAGCAAGGGGCGGTCCCTCCGCGCGCCGATCACCGACGCCACCAGGCCGTACACGGCGAGGACGAGGCCGAGCATGAGAGCGAAGGTTCCCAGCCTGTCCACGGCCTAGCTTCCCTCGACGTCGGCCGAATGCGGCGTTTCGCCCGGCCTGGGCGGTGAGTAGCGGTCGTTGTGCTTGACGAGGACGGTGTCGGCGTGAAAAGCCCCGTCCGCTCCGTAGTACCCCTCGAGCACCACGCCCTTCCCGTCCCGAAAGAGCGCGGGCAGGCCTTCGCTGTCGATCACGGTCATCCGGGTCGTCTCGTCGGTGACGACGAAGCGAACCACTGTCCCGGTTCGCTCGACAGACCCCGGCATGACCAGACCGCCCAAGCGGACTCGTTCGCCCACCGCAGACCGACCCTGTTGAAGGATCTCAGTCGGGGTGCGGTAGTACAGGAGGTTGCCGCTCAGCCCCTTGTAGGCGACCCATCCGAGGCTTCCCGCCACGAGGACGGCCGCGATCAGCAGGCGCCCCGGCTTCATCGCACGACTAGCGGGCCCGCTTGGCCGCGATGGCAGCCGCACGGACCCGGGCACGCCGAGCCCGGAGCAGGAGAAGGCCGACATACGAGACGAGAGCCAGCCCGGTCACCGTGTACCCGGCCACGACGTAGCCAATGTTCGCGGTGGCGATCTCAACCACGGGCGTGGACCTCCTCGGAATCCACGGGCCCGGTCGCCGAACTCGAGCGCCTGTTCTCCAGCAGAACCTCCACGGGCTCTCCCACCCGGGGCGAGAGGGCCTCGGCCACCAGGCGATCCTCGAGGCGTCCGACGCGCAGCCGCAGGGCCATCAGGTACAGATACACGAGGGTGAACGCCAGGAACGCGACGCCCAGAGCCGCCCCCATGGTGGGCGCGATGTCCGGGACACCGATCAGGCGGGCCGGAGCCTGATGCAACGATCGCCACCATCTCACCGAGAGATGCACGATGGGCACGTCGGCGAACCCCACGATCCCCACCACTGCGGCCCACCTGGCCCTTCGGGAGGGGCTGTCCGGGATCCGCCGGACCGCCAGGTATCCCACGTAGATCAGCAGCATGATGGCCGTCGTGGTGAGCCGGGGGTCCCACGTCCACCACGTCCCCCACACAGGCTTGGCCCAGATGGACCCCAGCGCGATGGTGAGCGCGGTGAACAGGACGCCCACTTCTGCCGAGGCCGCTGCCAGCCGGTCCCACCGTGTCCTCTTCGTCCTCAAGTAGGCAATGCTCGCCAGGAACACCACCCCGAAGGAGAGATAGGCGATCCAGGCCGACGGGACATGCACGTACATCAGCCGGATCAAGGTTCCCTGTTCGACGTCGGGGGGGGAAACGATGAGAGACATCACCGCGCTGGCGGCCAACCCCGCGACGGCGAGGACGCCGAGGGCTCGCTCACCTGGGCGAGCCGTGAGCTTTCCCATCGCCCTCTCGGCCACGCTCAACGCTCGCTCCCCCTTCCCGTTCCTCAGTCTTCGAGCAACTGGCCGAAGACGACCATCCCCACCGAAAGGAACACCACGTCGAACGCCACCAACAGGCCGAGCCAGGACCCCGCCTCCCCTGCCCGGCCAGCCGAGGCCAGCTCGGTCGCCTTCACCCCAGCGACCAGCACGGGAGTGGCCAGCGGCAGAATCAACAATGGAAAGATCGCTTCTCGAGTGCGAGATGACTCAGTGAGCGCGCCGAACAGGCTTCCGATCGCTGACAGCCCGAGAGTCCCCAGCAGGAAGGCAGCTGCCAGCACTGCCGGGGCCCCGCCCAACGAGAGACCGAACAGGACGGCGACCAGGAGCAACACGATCGCCTCCAACACGACCAATTCCACCGCGACGGCCGCGGCCTTCCCCATGAAGATGGCCGCCCGGTCGAAGGGCGAGAGCAGGAGGCCCTCCATCGCGCCATCCTCCGACTCGATCTGGTACGCCTGGCGGAAGGACAGCACCGAGGCGAACAGGACGGCCAGCCACAGGAGGCCCGGGGCGGTCTCTTCGAGCAGCGAGCGCCCGGGGCCGAGCGAGAGGCCGAACGCGACGAGCAACGTGCCGGCGAAAGGAAGGACGGCGCCCAGCCCGTAACGGCTCCGGACCTGGATCCGGAGATCCTTGCCCGCCAAAACCGCGGCTTGACGCAGCAGCGTCATGTGGCCACCACGCCGGCCACGCTCGACGGCGCCCTCTGCACGTGAGAGAGGACCCGGCCGACGTCCATGTGAACGATTCGAGAGGCCATTCCCCCCCGGGTCGGATCGTGCGTCGCTACGACGACTGTCCTGCACTCCCGTTGCGCCTCCAGCACCGCCTGGTCCACCAGATCCTTCGCTTCCGCGTCGAGACCGGCGTAGGGCTCATCCAGGAGCAGGAGGTCCGGCCGGCGCAGCAGGACGCGTCCCAGCACCACGCGCTGCCGCATGCCCTGCGAGTAGCCCCGGACCCGCTCGTCGGCGGCATCCTCCAATCCGATCCTCCCCAGGATCTCCGGGATCGACGATGCTCGCAGCCCGAACACCGTGCAGAAGAACCGGAGGTTCTCCCGTCCAGACAGGTCCTCGTACAGCCGGGTTCGGTGTCCCACCAGTTCCACCCGGCGACGTATCTCTTCGCGGCCGGTCAGCAGGTCGAACCCCAGGACCGCGCCCGAACCAAAGGTTGGCGAGATGGCAGTGGCGATGACTCGAAGGAGCGTGGTCTTCCCGGCACCGTTCGGCCCGCGCACGAGGATGGTCTCGCCGCGTTCCACCCGAAGGTCCACCCTGACCAGCGCGGGCATCGCGCCGAAGACGCGGGTCACTCCAGACAATTGAATGGCGGGGGCCACCGTTTGCCCCAGTTCCGGGCCACGGCCGGTGAGCAGCGCGTTTGGGTCCGTGAGGGAAGCCACGCGGACTCAAGGCTACCGCAGTCGCCGGGGGTGCGGGGCCTCAAGTAGCGGAGCGATAGGCCCCGCAATGGGGGTGCGGGGGGGTTACATTGCGGATCACGACCGAGTCCCACGTCCTTTCGACCCTGTTGCGGGATGCCACGCGCGGCCGGTTCCCGCCGCCCGACGGCACCGTCACGGTCGTGTCGTCGCCGCCCGGACGAGCCGACGCTGTGGTGGCCTTCACCGCCTACAACGTCATCGCCGCCGACGTCGATCAAAGCGAAGTTCTTCAGCGTCTCCCCAGCCAGGACCCGGGCGCCCCCATGAGCGCAGAGTTCCTCTCCTGGCTGGCCGGCCGGCTGGGGACGCATGCGGGGATGCTCGACCTCGTCATGGTGGCCCCCGACCCCGATCCAGACGAAGACCTTCCAGCCCTGATTCCGCGAGACGACCTGCTGGACCATCCCCGGCTGGGCCGATCGCGCCGGTACCGCACGGACCTCCGCTGTTACAGCGACTTCGAGGACCGAGCCCTGATCGTCGTAGGACGAGGACTGGCCGGGCGACAGGAGTTGGGGATCGAGGTGCACCCCCAGTTCCGAGGCATCGGCCTCGGAACCCTTCTCGCTCGATCTACGGCGCGCGTGGGCTCCCCCGACGAGCCGTTGTTCGCGCAGGTCAGTCCGGGCAACATCGCGTCGGTGCGGGCATTCCTGGCGGCCGGTTACCGGCCGGTGTGCGCTGAGGTCCTGTTCCTCCGTTCGGAGTTCGTGTGAAGGGCGGTCGTGGAGTCAGGGTCAACCTGCGAGGTCAGGGGCTCTCGTCACGAGGTGGGCAGTGGGCAAGGAAATCCGACACACCTGTGCCTTCCACGAGCCGGGTCGTCCTGCCCTCCCGAGCGAGAAGACTCGCTGCCATCGACGCGCGATGACCCGATGCGCAGATGGCCCACACCTCGCCGTCCCCCGGGACCTCGCCGATCCGATCGGGGAGGTCGCCCACGAAGACGTGCTGGCTGCCCGGGATGTGTCCTTGATCCCACTCGCTCTGCTGCCGGACATCGAGGATGGTGCCGACCTTGCCGGCTCGGTAGGAGCGGCATAGCTCCTCGAGGCCGGCCACCCGGTACGACGCCACCCGGCGGCCTTCGGCTCGCCAGGCATCGATGCCGCCTTCCAGGTATCCCTCGATGCCTTCGTACCCCACGCGAAGCAGCTGTGTCACAGCTTCTTCGAGCGATTCGTCCACAGGCTCCGGCAGCACCAGGAGCAGCGGGTCGCCGAACGGGACGACCCAGCCCGTATAGCTTCCGAACGTCTCGTCCAGCTCCACGTTCAGGGAGCCCGTGATGTGGGCGCGAGCAAACTGGACCCGCCATCTCCCGTCGAGCACCCACACCCCAGATTCCATGCGGGCCGCCACTTCCTCGGGAGAGAGCCCCCGCGGCCGGGGGTAATCTCGAAGGAGCCTCGGCCCGGAGCGGTTGATCGGGCCCATATACCGGTAGTAGGTCGGATACGCCAACAGCCCCGACAGCTGCTGACGAACGAAGACATCCTCGTCGGCAGCGGCCAGAGCGCGGTTGTGGATCCGCTCCTGTCCCATCGTGGAGGTACGTTCTTTGGGGGCCGGTCCGGTCCCACAGAAGCTTCCCGCCCCGTGCGTGGGCAGGACCTGCACGTCGTCGGGCAGGGATGCCAGCCGCCGGAGGGTTCGGAACTGGGCCCTGGTCAGCTCGTCGGTCAGCTCGGGCCCGAGCAGATCCGTGCGCCCGGCGCTGCCGACCATCAGGCTGCCGCCGGTGAAGACCGCAACCGGCCGGCCGGACCCAGCTTCTTTCAAGAGATACGACATGTGCTCGGGCGTATGGCCGGGCGTTTCCATTGCCACTAATGAAAGATCCCCCAGGATGATCTCGTCGCCCTCGGCCATCGGCCGGTGTTCGAACCGATAGCCACCTCTGGCCGGAGCGGCGATCTCCGCGCCTGTCGCTTCGCGGATCTCGAGTGCGCCAGATACGTAGTCGTTGTGGACATGGGTCTCGAGAACGTGCCGGATCTTCACGCCGCGTGATTCGGCGACGTGGAGGAACCGGGCCACGTCCCGCTGGGGGTCGATGACGACAGCATCGCCACCGGCTGACACGAGGAAGCTGTTGTCCCCGAGACCGGGCGTGACGAGGACATCGAGTTCCATGGCTCTCCCTGAGGGCCCTTCGCTCCTCGGCCCCGGGCTCACCAAGCCAGCTTGCACCGCCGCTGACGCCGGAGCAACTAAGAAACCTCCGGCCGCTCTTCTTCGTTCTTCCCTCGAATGGCGCGCCAGACCCGCTCGGGGGTGAGGGGAAGATCGATATGGGAAACGCCTAGGTGGGAAAGCGCGTCGACGACCGCGTTCTGCACCGCCGGCGTTGAACCGA
>DASXTW010000139.1:0-50677 GCA_036505215.1 Actinomycetota bacterium
CTCCGCCTCGCCCTGCAGGAGCATGCCGGCCATCTCCGCCGCCCGCCACGAGGCGAGGCGATCCACCGTGAGGGCCGCCCCCCGTGCGGCCCTGGCACGCCCCCCGAACGCGGCACCGGAAAGCTCCAGGAACGCCCGAGGCAGGGTCGCCTCGTACGTCCCCTCGCGAGCAACCCTCCGCCATCGCACCGGGACCACGGCCGGCGACCTCCCGGCAAGAGCCAGTGCCCCTTCCCCCTTGTTCCCGATGGCCGATCTCACCGAGCGGGGGACACGGAGGTCCAGGGCACGCCGAGGCTTGACGTGGCCGAGGGACCGCCGGTACCTGGTCACCTCGGCCTCGCCGTCCCACTCGCCCCACGAGGCGGCGATCATCCCTTCGACCAGGTCCAGCAGCGCCCCAGACACAGCCGAGATGCCGACGAACACCCTCCCGGGCGGCGTCCAGGCCAGCGGGACCCTGCGGGCGTCCACGGCGTAGCCGGCGAAGAACCGTGCGTTCTTCAGGCTGAAGCGAGTCGCCGCTCGGACCAGCCGCGGGCCTGCTACCGCCGCGTACGGCCAGGACAGGGGGTCGAGCGCGTCGTAGGTGCGGGCGCGGCCGCGAAACGTCACGGCCTCCTCGCCCGATCGGATCATCCCGGCCACATCCCGATCCCGGCGCAGGGCTCGCGCCTTGACCGATGTTCGAGAGGTGGTGAGCCACAGTCGCCCTCCGTCCAGCGCATACACCACGGGGGTGAGATGAGGGCCACGGGACGTCCGGACGGCGAGATAGCAGAGCGTCCCTCGCTCGAGAAGCTCATGAACGGGCCGGGGCAGCCGAGCCGTCACGACCGTCGCGTTTCGCGCGAAGGCCAGGGGATCGGCGTGCGCTGCTCGGCCCCGCCGGGGGGTGCGACGAGCATGAGCCCCGTCCATACCGTGTGACACAGCAGGCTCGCCAGCACGCCGTGGGTCCAGAGTGCCAGGGCTCCCCACACGGCTCCCGAAACCAGCGCCCCGAACAAGATGGGCAGGCTCTGGCTGGCGGCGTTTCCGGCCACGTACACGACCCACGTCAGAATCGCAGCGGCGGGCCACCCGATCGTCGCGGCCAGCCGCCACTGGAAGAGGCCGCGCCAGAACAGCTCCTCCCCCGGCCCCACCACGAAGGCCGCCAGGCCGAGCGCCGCGGGCAACGGGAGACCCTTGCGCTGCTCGTAGATCTCCTCGACATGCCGGTCGAAGAATGTCCAGCGTCTGACGATGAGAACGAACGCGGCAGTGGCCGCGTACAGCGCGAAGCCCGCCGCCACCCCGGCGGTAGCCGACCAGCCCCAGGCGACCTTCGGCGAGAGCGAAAGCCTCCCCGTGGCCAGCGAGGCCAGACCGGCAGACCCGGTCATCGTGCCCATGGCCGTCCAGACGCTGACCCGGCCCGCCACGACCAGTCGCCACGCGAGGAGGAGGCCGACGGCGCCGGCGGCCATGAGCGCGAAGATCAGCACGGACGATCCGAGCCCTCGGGACGGGTCCCCTTCACGGAAGGAATCTCACCTTGGCCGCCAGCTCGGCGGTGAACGACGTGATCACCGCGAGGTAGAAGAAGCCGGTGGCCGACTGCACCGCCGTGGGACGCGTGCCCCGGAGCGTGATCCGGATGAACACGGCGATCAGACCCGTACAGGCCACCATCCCGATGGCGATCCACGTGGCACTGCCGGCCACGGTGAGCAGAGGATTCAGGGTGCTCGCGGCCCGTCCCGGGCGACTGGGCGCGCCGATCGCCCCGGCGATCACCGCCGCCGTCTCCAGCACGACCGACGCGATCAGCAACCAGGCCATGCGGTTGATCGGTCCTCTGGTGAGTCTTCTATCGGTCAGGTACCAGTGACCCAGCAAGAGGCCGTCCAGCACGGCGCCGGTGAACACGGCGCCGGCCAGCAGCTGGAAGAACGACAGGGCAAGGGACTCGTCCGTGGTCCGGGCGAAGGCGAGCAGCATGGCCACCGCGAGCGGAACGGTGGCGATGCCCAACACCCTGCCGGCCAGATGCAGCCGAGAGCGCACCAGGCCCAACCAGACGAGCGTGGCGCCGGCAAGGACCAGGGCGAGCGTCACGGCGACGCGGCCTTTGGAAGCAGTTGCGGCGTCGTACGCGCCGGCTGCCGCCCCCGCGGCTGACACCGCAAGGGCGAGCACGATGCCCCCGGTGAGGTAGAAGAACCCGCGCCGCACCTCGCCCCACAATGGAGTGAGGAACAGGAACCCCGCGCCGCCTGCGGCGGTCTCCGCGAGCACCAGGGCCATGATCCCGGCTGGCCCCTTCACTGAGAAGCGCCCCGTTTACGGTTGTCGCTCACACCGCATAGCGTATCCAGGGTGGCGGGAAGCGATGCCGGTGGCCCGATCCTTGGCGTGGGCCTCTCCGCGGTAGTCGAAGAGCCGGTGACCGGTGAGATGACCGCGGCGGCCTTCGGCTCGGGAGACGTGCCCGTCCTGGCAACCCCGGCTGTTCTTTCCCTGGTCGAGCGGGCGGCCGTGGAAGCCGTGCGTGACCACCTCCCCTCGGGGACGACCACCGTGGGCGCCAGCGTCGCCCTGGCCCATCACGCCATCGTCGGACTCTGGAAGAATCGACATGAAGAACGAGGATTGACTGGGGGATCCAAACTGAAGTCAGCGTCCAATGTCACGAAGTCCTTGACCGCGACGTAGAGAGAGCGGTTTGCGGCGTGAACGGCGTCATATGACTCAAGCCCGAATCGACTCATGAGGCGCGGTTACACGGTCAATAACTTCGTGCGGTTCGACCGGGCCCCAAGCCACCTCGCGCAAGACTGCATTCCATGCCTCTCTCACTTGCGACAGCAAGAGATTCGCACGACGGCGCGCGCGGCCATCAGGTCGAACCCTCCACCAGTCCTTCGGATGGAGTTCCTTCATGGCGATACGAAAGGTGGCTTCGTAGAGCTCAACTTCCAGCAAGCGGTTGAAGAATACTGTGCAACCGCTCTCAGCCAGGCCTGCGAGGAACAGTTGAGCCACGGCATGATGCCGTTGGGACGCGATGAGAGCGTCTACTACGAAGCTCGTATCGAGGACGACCTCGTTCGGCAGAAGAAACCCGGCATCCTCAAATGAAAAGACCCCCCGCGACGCGGGGGGTCGTGCAGCGCGAGACATGTCTCAGCGACGAACGGCGCTGACGAAGTCGATCTTCGCCTTGGCGCTGACCTTGCTGGTTGCGTGTTTGACCACTTCCCTCCGAGCGGAGGGTGAGCGGGACCGCCTCGGGGCAATGACTCGAGCCTTCTTTGCTTGGATGGAAAGCAAACGACCCATCCGCCTCCCCTTCCGGCATCCAAAAATGTAGTTACTGAGAGCTAATTACAACGGTGATATTTGTCACTGGTGGCTCGGAGGGCTGAACCGCTTCGTGTGCGCCGGGACCTAGCCCAGGTAGGAGGCCCGCTTCATCAACGTGGGATCGACCATGACATTGATGCAGGCGGGCACCCCTGCGTCGAACGCCTCCTTCAAGGCGGGACGAATGTCCTCGGGCCTCGTGACCTTCGCTCCGAATCCGCCCAGACCCTCGACCATCCGGTGATACGGGGCCTCCGGGTCCAGGTCCGAGGCGGGCGCGTTCCCCGAGCCGTACAGCATCTCCTGAGCCACTTTGATCTGGCCCCATGCCCCGTCGTTCCCGATGACCCCCACGAACGGGAGCTGCTGGCGGATGGCGCTCTCGTATTCCATCGCATTCAGGCCGAAGGACCCGTCGCCGTAGATGACCAGAACCTGCTTGTCCGGCTTGGCGAGCCTGGCGGCCATGGCGAACGACGGCCCGACGCCCAGACAGCCGAACGGCCCCGGGTCCAACCAATGCCCCGGATACCGTGCCTGGACGATCGAGGCGCTGATCCCCACCACGTCTCCCCCATCCCCGACCACGATGGCGTCGGGGTCCAGGAAATCCCGGATCTCCCTGGCGAATCGCTGGGGATGGATCGGCACGGCGTCGGATTCCATGGCCGGGCGGGCTTCCTCGTTTCGTCGTTGCTCCTCGCCTCTGACTTCCCCGGTCCAATCCGGCTCCTCGGCGCTGCCCGCGCCGGCGTTCACCAACTGCTCGATCACGCGGCCGGGATCGCCCACGATGCCCACGTCGACGGGTCGGTTCCGCCCGATGTGCACCCCGTCCACGTCCACCTGGATGACCTTCGCCTCGGTGGCGAACCCTCGCTGGCCGAAACCGAGCCGGAAGTCCCAGTCCACCCCCAGGGCCAGGATGAGATCCGCCTTCTCCAGGGCATGCTTCCTGGCCGCGGAGAAGAAGTAAGGGTCGTCGGGCGGCAGGCATCCCCGGCCGAGCGAGTTCAGGAAGACCGGAGCCTTGAGGGCGTGGGCCAGCTCTGCCAGCGCCTCGTGGGCGCCGGACCAGCGAATGCCGGCTCCGGCAAAGACGATGGGTCGCTCGGCATCGCGGAGCAGCCGAACCGCTTCCTTGACCAGGTCGGGGTCACCCAGAGGCCTTGCATCGGTCCGGTAGTTGGCCGGCAAGGTCACGTCGCCCGGGACGGAGTTGAGCTGTACGTCCAAGGGGAAGTCGAGGAACACCGGACCCTTCCGACCGCTCAGCGCGTGACGAAACCCCGTCGCCACCAGATCGGCGGCCCTGCGCACGTCGTAGCAGGTCCGAGCCCACTTCGTGATCGACGAGACCAGCCTCACCTGGTCCATCTCCTGCAGCGAGCCCATCTCGAACTCGACGATGGGGTTCTTGCCGGACAGGACCAGGATCGGAGAGTTCGCGTACCAGGCGTTGGCGATCCCCGTGACCGAATCGGTCACCCCTGGTCCCGCCGTAACGGCGGCCACGCCGGGCTGAAGCGTGACCCTGGCCCATCCGTCGGCCGCGTGGGTCGCGGCCTGCTCGTGGCGGAAATCGACGATGCGGATGCTCTCGGCCACGCACCCGTCGTAGATGGGGGCGATGTGGCCACCCGACAGCGTGAACAGGTGGCTCACGCCCTCCTTCCGGAGTGCCTGGGCGATCAGATGACCGCCGTGCTTGGGCCGTTCCATGACGGGTCCGCACCTATCTCGGGATGTTCGATAACCTTATCGAAACGATGCGTCTGTTTCGTCGCAAGCAACAGGGGCCGTCCTCCGGGACGGCCGCGTCGCGACCGGAGAGGTCTTCGTCCGGCACGCCATCTCGCAGCGGACCCCGCGCGGCGGGTGACGATCATGACTGGCGGTCCTATGACTTGATCGCCCAGGAGTACGCACGCACGCAGGCCCCGATGATGGCCCTGCCGGCCGCGGACCTGGTCGAGCTGGCTCAGGTGGGGCCCGGGGCCCGGGTGCTCGACGTCGGGACGGGGACGGGCGTCGCCGCCAGGGCAGCCTGGACGAAGGCCGGCGGCGAGGGGCTCGTGGTCGGGGTGGATCAGTCGATTGAGATGCTGCGCGTCGCCAGACGAGGTGGCGGGGGATCATGCTACGCGGCGGCGAACGCCATCGACCTCCCGTTCGCCGACGAAACGTTCACCCACGTCGTGGCCAACTTCGTGATCACGCACTTCCCGAAATACGACACCGCCCTCTTCGACGTCCTCCGAGTCCTCAAGCGAGGAGGGCGCATGGGTGTCACCACGTGGGGGCCCGCGGACGCTCGGGACGAGTTCCGCACCGTCTGGCGAGGGGTGGCCGAGGAGTTCGCCGAGGCCGACATCCTGTCGGATGCGATCCAGCGCGTGGTGCCGTGGGAGGAGCTCTTCTCCGACAAGGGCAAGCTGAAAGAGGTCCTCCACGACGCGGGTCTGCGGGACATCTGGGTGGAGAAGCGCGACTACCGGTCCGAGATGCCCGTCGAGGACTACCTCGCCGGACGCGAGACCGCCGCCACGGGACGGTTCCTGCGTCAGATGCTCGGAGAGGAGCTATGGAAGACGTTTCGCCGCCGCGCCCGAGATGTCTTCGCCGAGCGGTTCCCGCCAAGGATCAACGACTTCCGCGAGGTGATCCTCGCCGTCGGCCACAAGCCCTGAGGATTTCAAGGCTCAGCGTCACTCGAGCTGCAGGACGCGAAACGCTTCTGCGTGCTGGACGCCGATCTTCCGCCCGTTCTCCTCGGCTTCGGTGGGCAGCCACTCCTCGAAGAAGCCGAGCATCCCGCCCTGGACCTGGCTCCGGTGCTCGGCGAGGGCCTTGAGCTTGAGGTCGATGAATCCCGTCACGTCCTCGTAGTGGTTCGGCTCGAGGCTCCACCCCATCCACACCTCGGGCACCTTCCAGGGCGAGAGCCCTTCGGCCAGTTGCTCCGTGAAGAAGTGGGGGTTCCCGGCGCCGGGGAAGACCGCGTCCAGAGTCACAGCGCCCGCCGTTCGGTGATCCGAATGATTGAAGTATCGGTTGCCGAAGAACCACGCCGTTGGGTCGCACGTCAGGACGATCGAGGGGTGGATCCGCCGGACGGTTCGGGCGATGTCTGCCTGCACCTCCAGCGTGTTCTTCAGCTCTCCGTCGTGGTTCTCCAGGACGGTGACCCCGGCTAGCCCCAGCAGGCGCGCCGCGTCGTCGGTCTCCACCAACCTGATCCGAGCGAGCTCCTCGCGGTCCTGCGCGGGGTCCTCGGAACCCCGATCGCCGTTGGTGAGAACGAGCAGGTGTACCTCGCGGCCCTCGCCGGCCCATCTGGCCAGCGTGCCGCCCGCGGAGATCTCGGCGTCATCGGGGTGGGCGAAGACCGCCAGCACCGGCCCCTGGGCAGACGGCGCCTCGGACGGCGGCGGGCCCTGGGGGCCTTCGGGTACGACGTCAGCCACGGGTGTTCGCTCCAGCCCCTAGCCGCGGCCCCTGGCGCCCGCGCGCCTGGAGCTGGGACGGCGAGTGCTCGCCTTCCGGGAGGAAGCTTTTCGAGGCGCACTCACCTTGGGCGCGGTGGTTCGGGACCCCGCGCCCCGGCGAGCCTGGCCTTCGATGTACCGGATGAGGGTCCTCGCGGGCGAGCCGGTGGCTCCCTTCGGCCACAGGTCCCCCGGCTGCTCCGCGAACGCGGTACCGGCCACGTCCAGGTGCGCCCATGGGATGTCGCCCACGAACTCCTTGAGGAACAGGGCGGCGGTGATGGCCCCGCCCCATCGGATGCCGATGTTCTTCACGTCGGCCACTGTCGACTCGATGTGCCTGCGGTAATCGGTCCACAGAGGCAGCTCCCAGCCCTGCTCGCCTTCCTCCCGCCCCGCCGCGAGCAGCGCGTCGATGAGCTGCTGGTCGCTCCCGATCACCGCATAGACGTCGTTTCCGAGAGCGACCATCGCCGCTCCGGTCAGGGTGGCCGAGTCGATGATCACCCGGGGTTTCTTCTCCGCCAGATAGGCGAGGGCATCAGCCAGGATGAGACGGCCCTCCGCGTCGGTGTTCAGGACCTCCGAGGTCTTGCCGCCCCGGTGGCGGAGCACATCGCCCGGACGGATGGCCGAACCTCCCGGCAGATTCTCGGCCGAGGGGATGGCCGCGATGACGTTGACCCTCGGCTGGAGCTCGGCGACTGCCCGCATCGTCGCCAGCGCCGCGGCCGCCCCACCCATGTCGGCCTTCATCCACTCCATGCCGGCCGCGTCCTTGATCGACAGCCCGCCCGAATCGAAGGTGACGCCCTTGCCGGTGATGCCGATGGGCGCCCTGCTGCCCCCGCCCTGGTAGGTGAGCTCGATCAATCGAGGCTCGTTGACGCTCCCCGCCCCAACCCCCAGGATGCCGCCGAACCCTCCCCTCCGAAGCTCCGCCTTGGTCCAGATCTTGCAGGTGAGACCGGACTTGCGGGCCATTGTCCGGGCTTCGTCGGCCAGAAATGCCGGAGTGGCGTCGATGGCCGGGGTATTCACCAGGTCGCGAGCCCAGTTAGCCGCCTCGGCGTAAACCTGGCCCCGGGTGAGCCCCGATTGCGCGGTGGCTCGCCTGCCATCGCTCACGGCAACGATCTTCGCGAGCTTTGGCTTGTCCTGCGATGCCGAATCGATCGGCCGCTCCTTGTACCGGTCGAACCGGTATGCCCCGAGGACCGTCCCTTCGGCAAAGGCATGAGCCGAGTCCTGAGTCGAGTCCCCCACCTGATGCATCGTCGAGGCCACCGTGGGGAACTTGGCTATGGTCCGAGCCACTTTCATCGCGGCCTTGCGGATGGATCCCGTCCCGACCTCGCCCTTGCGGCCCAGCCCGACCAGAACGACGGTCTTCGGGCCGATCCGACCCAGGGTGGGAATGGTGAAGAACTCCCCGACTTTTCCCTGGACGCCATGGTCGGCCAAGATGGACATGAGGTCCACCCCCAGGGCTTTTTGCACCGCGTCGACGCCGGGTCCAGGCTCGCGACCCTGGAAGAAGGGGACGACCAACGCGTCGGCCGCCACTTCGGTGGGCGAGGCAGACGACAGCTCGAACGTGGGCAACGTGACCCTCCTTAAGTTCGATCGAATGGGTCGGGCGGCGTCAGTCTAGCTGAGCGTCGGGATTCGTCTCCGCTGGGGCTCAGCCATGCACGCAGCTTTGCCGTCGGCCCTCGGGCCCACGTACGCTGTGCCCGACGTGGAGCAGCAAAACCTCAAGCGATTGGTGCATTTCTCTTCGGACGGTGTGCGCCGGGAAACCGTGTTCGAAACCGATCGCCTGTGGACGCAAGTCCTGTGTTTCGAGCGCAATCAGAGCATCGGGCCGATCACGGACCCGGACTCCGACGGCATCTTCCTGGTCGTGGCCGGAGAGGCCGTGTTCCTGGTCGACGGCAAGCGCAAGCGACTCGAGCAATGGGGAACGGTGCTGGTCCCGGCGGGCTCCGAGGTCACCGTGACCAACGCCTCGGTCGACCCACTCGTCATCTTCTTGATGACGGCCCCGCCGCCTGCTGTCGAGTCCGTGACGGGCTGATCGTCCACGACAAAGCTGAGTGTATGGCCAGGGCGGCCAGGAAGGCCGGAATGCTTGCGCCCCAGCGTGATCCGGCCAAGGGGTACGGCAAGTGGAGCCAGCGGTCGAACAGTGTACTCATTGCTGTCTGCCAGCCTTCCAAGCCGGGCGGAACGGTCCAGCTCCACTGATACATCAGAAATCCCACGACCCAGGACAAAATTGCGACGATGTTCACGCGAGGTTGCCGTCTCACCCCGTCGCCCCTCAGTTCTCGGTCGAGCATCTCCGCCGTCAGCCGGCCCCGCCGCCCCAGGAGGAAGTAGTCGGCCACGAACACCCCGAAGAGCGGCACGAACACCGAGCCCAGCAGGAACAGAAACGACTCGTAGGTGCCGACCGCCACGTTGGGACGCAATCCCAACCACGTGGCCAGCCCTGCCCCCGCCAGTGAGACGGCCACGATTGCGCCACGCTGGCTGATCCGCGCCTCCAGGTTCTGGCTGGATACCGCTGAGGAGTAGATGTCGGCGAAGGCCTCGTCGGTCTCGCCGACCAGTAACGCGAGCAGAACGACCCACCCGCCGGCCAGCGCGGCGATGGCCTGGCCGAGCCCTGCCGGCGACGGGTCCGTGAGTCCCGCGCCCAGCACCAACAGCGCGCCAAGCGCGTAGAACCAGATGTTTCCAGCCGCGTAGCCCCAATAGGTCCCGGCCGCCGACCTGACTCCCCGCCGGGCGAACCGGTTGTAGTCCGCCACCAGTGGAAGCCAGGACACAGGCATGGCGATGACCAGGTCGACGGCCAGCCAGAACGGCATCCCGCCCTGCCCGGGCCGATGCCATATCAAGCCGAGGTTCGCCGTAGTCAATACCCTGATGGTGATCCACGCCGCCACGCCCGCCACCACCCAGGCCCCGAACCGCTCCAGCCACTTGCGGACGACAAGGATCGGCCCTCCCAGAGCCAGGGCCGTGCAGACGACTCCGGCCACGGCCAGCCAGAACCAGTACGAAACATGCAGCATCCTGTTGGCTACCAGGCTCATGGCCCAGAACTCGAACCCTGTCCATCCGATCAACTGCACGATGTTCAGCACCGAGGGCACGTAGGACCCGCGCACGCCAAGGACGGGCCGGAACAGGACCATGCCGGGCACGCCTTCCCGCGAGCCGGCCAGCCCGACCAGGGCCAGTGGGACGCAGCCGATGAGCGATCCGACCACGATCACCAGGAGCGCCCGCGGGAAGCCGAGCGCCGGGACGAGCAGCGCCCCAGTCAACAGGACCAGCAGGCCGAGGGAGAGGTCTCCCCACAGTACGGCGAAGTCCAAGCCCGACAACCTGCGGTGCTCCGGGGGAACGGGCCGGATGCCCCAGGATGGCGCCTCCCGTTCGAGGGCCCGCTCCAGCCGTTCGGTGACGGTGGCCATGCTCCTCCCTTCGCCAGCATTACCTGGTTCAGGTTCCAAGGGTCGCCGGCTACTCAGCCGGCCTCTCAGCCCGGTGCGACCGAGCTCCCCTGTCTCCGATCTTCGAGTGTAGTCCTCCTCGAGCGAGTCTCCGGAGAACTACCGAACGACCGGCTCGGCCAGGTGATACTTACGACGCACGAGCCGGGGGATGTGCGACCGGAACCCGATGGCAGCATCGAACAACCTGTCCATCTCATCCGGCTCGAGCCGGGGCAGCGCTACCAGCGCCCTCCGCCCCTGCACTTCTGCCTCGAGAAGGTCCCGCTGATTCAGCAGCCACCTCAGCATCCCCAGGTCGAAGAACTGGTAGGCGAACTCCCGGTCGTCGGTGGTCACGTGGAAGAGGCGATTGAACTCATCCGAATTCAGCTGGACGTCGTGAAAGCCCATGTAGTCCGAGGCGAGACCGGCCGCACCATTGCGCTCGGTGATCACCAATGGGACGCTGGCCCCGAGATCCAGGACTGCCACGGAGAATCGTCGCCACGCCTTGAGCCCGTAGAAGACCCATATCGTTCTGGTCACGAAATAGTCGTAGTCCATGGCCCGGACCATCACGCCGTTCCATTGACCCTGAATTACGTTGCGGGCGCGGCCGCCATCCCCCCTGCCGAACAACCGGAAGTCCTCGGACAGGGCCTCCTTGCTCCTGGCCTGGAAGACGAGTCCATGATCCCGCGCGAACCGGGCCATGGTCAACCGGCGCTGGTCCCGCCCTGCCCATCGGTGCAGCCACACGAGCGCGACCCCGCCCACCAGCAGGATGGGTCCTCCCTCGTCACCAGTGATGAACGAGGCCACGACTCCGGCGGCGATGACCCCCGATCCGATCAGGGCCACGTACCCGGCGAGCGACTGCGGCAGCCGGGACGCGACGGCCAGCAGGATCGCCGCCGCCAGCACCGAGGCCAGGAAGAGGAGGCTCATGGGCCATCCTTGCTCACTCTGTGCAGGACCACCGGCCTGCTCAACCCCTTCAGCTCGACGGGACCGACCCGTTCGAACCGAAGCCCGTCTCCCGGGGCAAGGCCGACGACGTCGTCGCTCACCAGGACTTCGCCCGGCCCTGCCTGAGCCGCGATCCGGGCAGCGACGTTTACCGTGCGGCCGAAGTAGTCACCGTCGCGGAAGATCACCGGCCCGGCGTTGACCCCGACATGGGCCGGCGGGAGCCCTGCGGCGGGAGTCCGGTCGACCAGGTCGAGGGAGCACAGGACGGCTTGGCGAGGGTTGGGGAAGTGGAACATCACGCCGTCCCCCAGCCACTTCACCGGCTTGCCCCCGAACCCGGCGGAATTGGACTGCACGATCTCGGCCAGTCGCCCGACGAGCTCGGCGGCAGCCTGATCTCCACGCTCCTCGGTGAGACGCGTGTAGCCGACCAGATCCAGGAACACCATGGCGGGAGGGCGGGCCGGGCGTGCGACCGTGAGGCCGGCCTCTTCCAACATGCTCTCGACGTGCTCGACCACGTGCTCGATCGTGGCGTGCTCCTGGTGTCGTCGGTATACCCACAGCATCATCCGTTCGACCATCTGCCGCAGCTGTGGAGAGGCTTGAGAGGCGGTCTGGAGCATCTCGTGCTCGGACATGCCCGAGCTGAGCATGGGCACCTCCACGAAGTCGTGGAAGAAGGGAGCCTCGGCGGCTCCTATCCGGCCCAGGTTCTCCCCGTAGACGCGGAGGGCCCGGCACAGCTGGGCCTCCGACACGCCGAGCTGCCTGGCGAACTGGCCGATGGCGAACATTTCCGCGTCGTCCTCCCGGACCGGGTCGCCCGGTTCCGGCCGCGGCAACCCGAGGGCCTCGTGGACCTGCTGAAAGAACTCCATGGTCCACCCCATCTCCTTGCACGCGACCTCATAGGTCTGGGGGCTGTAGGCGGCAGGGTTCGTGACGAGCTCGAGAAACGAGAAAGAGAGCTTCCCGTCGGCGATGGCTTTCCCGACTGCGTCGAGGGGAACTCCGCCTCGTTCGAGCGACTCCGCGAGCCGGATCCGCTGGAGGTTGCCCAGCCGGTAGGAACCGTCCGGCTCTGTGGACACGATGCCGAGGGCCGTCATTCGCTTGACCTGTTCGGGGGTGGTCCCCGCCCGCGCCGCCAGGTCGGTTTCCGAAAGCGACTGCACATAGGGCATCGTATCCACATGAGCAACCGACCGGGGATCGGCGATCGGGTAGCCCACGAGGTGACGGTCACGAGGGAGATGACGGCGAGGTTGTTCGACCGGGAGATCCATCCGGTCTATGGAACGGCCTGGATGGTCCGACACGTCGAGGAAGCGGGGAGGCTGCTGGTGGAGCCTCTGCTGGGGCCAGAGGAGGATGCCACTGGCTACGAGATCCATCTCCGGCACGAGCGGCCTGCCGCCGTCGGCGACCGCCTGACCATCTCGGCCCGCGTCACTCATGTCGACGAAAGGACGTGCCGAGCCGAGGTCGAGGTTCTCGGACCGGCCGGTGTGGTGGGCCGCGGCACGTTCGTGCAACGCTACATCCCTCGGGGGTCCAGGGGGGCAGCAGCCCCGCGAGCGCAGCGAGGGGGTCCAGGGGGGTAGCGGCAACGAGCGAAGCGAGGCAGCTGCGAACCCCCTGGCTCGTCGACGGTCTGCCGAAGGCGAAGCGTCGAGGAGGAGAAGGAAGCGTCGAGGAGGAGAAGAGGGAGCATGAGAGGGGAGCCATGACGACGTACGAACAATTGATCGTTGAGCAGGATGGACCGGTGGTAACGGTCCGCATGAACAACGCGGCGAGGCTGAACGCGCTCTCTCCGACGATGACCGCGGAGATGCTGGACGCGCTGACGAAGCTGGGGAGCGACGAAGACGTTCGGGCCATCGTGCTAACAGGAGAGGGCCGGGGCTTCTCGGCTGGAGCCGACCTGTCCGCCCTGCAGGAGCCCTATCTGAAGGGGGAGCGGCCCAGGCTGTCCTTCTTCCTCAAGGAGGGATACAACAGGCTCATCCCTCTTCTGGCCGAGACCCCGAAGCCGGTAGTTGCCGCTATCAACGGGGTGGTGGCGGGCGCCGGCAACTCGCTGGCGCTGGCCTGCGACTTCCGGATCGCCGCCGACCAGGCTTCCTTCAGCACGGCCTTCATCAAGATCGGGCTGATCCCGGATGCCGGTTCCTGCTACCTCCTTCCCCGGACCGTGGGGATGGCCAGGGCACTCGAGCTGGCCCTGCTCTCCGACCGGATCGACGCGGCGACCGCGCTCTCGATGGGACTGGTCAACAAGGTGGTCCCCGCCGACGACCTGATGCAGGAAGCGCACGCGCTTGCTGCCCGCCTGGCCGATCTCCCCACGACCGCCATCGCTCTGACCAAGCGAACCTTCAACGAGGCCTCCCGACTGACCCTGGCCGAGACGATGGATCGCGAGGCCGAGGTACAAGACGAGGCAGCCGCCACTCATGACCACATCGAGGGCGTGCTGGCATTCTTGGAGAAGCGCCAGCCGAGCTTCACCGGCCGGTAGCTGGCCGACCTGCTCGAATTGACTAGTTAGTTCAGGCTAGCTAAGATGGC
Source organism: Actinomycetota bacterium (assembly GCA_036505215.1). Classification (GTDB taxonomy): domain Bacteria; phylum Actinomycetota; class UBA4738; order UBA4738; family UBA4738; genus DASXTW01. Next base: position 13,901 of record DASXTW010000139.1, read on the forward strand.
GCTCTGCCCGCGCCATGCCCCGCACCTCGAGGAGGTGGGACGTGCGAGTCAGGCCAGTCGCGGTCCTCGTGGGGTCCGTGGTCATCGGGCTCCTTGTGGTCGCACCGCCGGCGTCGGCCGGATCGGGCATCCGGTTCCACGCGCCGGTGACCCTGCCAGGCAGTGAAGACGGGAACGAGCCATCGCTGGCGATCTCGAACGCCGGGATCAGGTACCCGTCGTGGCAGGGCCCGGGCGAGTTCGCCAAGTCCAGCGACGGGATCAACTTCGTCAACATCGGCATCCCCGATGCCAACGCTATCGGGGATGTGACGAACGCGGTCGACGCCGCGGGGGCTCTCTACAACGCGCAGATCTGCGGCGACCTGCACGACATCCTCCACACCTGTGTCTACCGCACGACCGACGGAGGGAAGACGTGGGAGCGCCGCGCGATCCTCGCCGACAATCACCCAGGGGCGTCCGACCGGCCGTGGATCGACGTGTACCCGAAGCGCTCGAACCAGCCGTGGGACACGAACAAGACGACCGTCTACCTCGAGTACCACACCTTCTCGCCGGACGATCTGGTCTACGTGTCGAAGTCCACGGACGGCGGCGGCACCTTCGGACCGCCGATCCTCGCCACCATCGGCACCAACGCCCTCCCCGACTCGGGCTGCAACACGGTGCCCGGTGGCGTCACGGTGGACCAGAACACGGGCACCGTGTACGTGGTGTGGCTTTCCGGTAACGACGTCGTTTCGAACCTCGGGACTGGTTGCAACTACTCGCAGATCGGGCCGTTCGACAAGGCGTGGGTCTCCACCTCCACCGACGGTGGCCTCACCTGGAGGGCCCACCTGGCATGGCAGGGCGCGTTCGATCCCGTGACGAAGATCGGCGACAACGCCGACAAGATCTTCGGGACCATGACGGTGGACAGCTCCGGGCAAGTCCACGTGGTCCTCCCGGTCCGCCACAACGACGATCCGGTCGGCTTCGTGGCCGACTGTGAGACGAACCCCGGCTGCCTGGAAGACCCCCAGACGACCGAGCTGTTGCTGGCGACCTCGCCGGATCTCGGCAACACGTGGACGCCTCCGGTGACCATCGCCAGGGGCGGCTCCAACTTCTTCCCATGGGTGGCCGGCGGATCGGCCGGCCGGCTCGCCGTCGTCTACTACTCGTCCAGCACCCTACGCCCGAACGACCCTTCGAGCGTCTGGAAGATCTCGTACTCCGCGGTCACGGGCGCCGTGGCGACGCTGGACGGGTTCGTCGCCAAGTACATCCAGACCCCACAGGTCGGCTCGGTGCTGCTCGATCCCAACCCCGTGCACCTGGGCGGGATCTGCACGTTCGGCATCTTCTGCGAGGCCGTCCCGAACGCGGACCGTAGCCTGGCCGACGCCATCGTCGTGGCGATCGACCCGGCCGGTGGAGCGAACGCCGCCTGGACGAACAACGCGTCTGGTAGCGAGCGGGTGGACTTCGCATGCCAGGACGGAGGACCGAGCCTGTTCGCTGGGATGAAGAACCTGCGCGGCTGCTACGGCGCTCGGTAGCGGCGGCGCGCACAGCTGCGGGCGGTTGCCCAACCGCCCGCCCCGAGGTCCCGGGCAGGCCCGCGCCCGGGGCCTCATCTCATCTCCTGAATGAGGCCACATCCGGGTGTCTTGCTTGCCTTCCCGTATGCTGCACCGCATGACCCCACAGAAGCGGTGGACCCTGGTGGCGGTGGTCCTCGGGTCCGGGATCGTGTTCCTGGACTCGACCGTGGTGAACGTCGCCCTCCCCAAGATCGGGGAGGAACTGCAGAGCAGCTTGCTCGGCAAGTTCGCTGCGGAGAACTTCGTCTACTACGGCTATCTGCTCTCGCTGTCGGCCCTGTTGATCCTGGCGGGGGCGCTGAACGACTTCTTCGGGCGGCGCCGGATGTTCGCCGTCGGACTGGTCGGATTCGGCGTGACCTCGCTCATGTGTGCGCTCGCCCCCAACATCCTGTTGCTGATCGCGTTCCGGGTCCTGCAGGGCGCGACCGGTGCTCTCCTGGTCCCGGGATCGCTGGCGATCATCACGGCCACGTTCGAGGGTGAGGAGCAGGGTCGGGCGTTCGGGCTCTGGGCGGGCGCCTCGGCCGCCACCACGATCCTGGGTCCGTTCGTGGGCGGCCTGTTGGTCGACGCGGTGTCGTGGCGGGCAGCCTTCTTCATCAACGTTCCATTGGTGGCCTTCGCCCTGTGGGCCTGCATCAGACACGTGCAGGAGTCGCGGGACGAGGAGGCCACCGGCCAGTTCGACTGGCTGGGAGCCGCCGTGGTGTTCCTCGCGGTTGGAGGCCTGAGCTTCGGGGCCATCATCGGACAGCAGGAGAACTGGAAGGGCGCCTTCCCGTTCCTTGCCCTTGGGATCGGCGGCCTGTCCGCCATCGCCTTCCCCATCCTCATGGCGCGGTCCTCCCACCCGCTCGTGCCGCTGAAGTTGTTCAGGTCACGGAACTTCACGGTGACGAACCTGTCCACGCTGGTCATCTACGGAGCCCTGTACGTGACGTTCGCCTTCGTCGTCATCTTTCTGCAGGGCACGATCGGCTACAACCCAGCCGCGGCCGGCCTGATCGGCATTCCCGGCACGTTGTTCCTCGCGCTGTTCTCGACTCGGTTCGGGCGGTTGGCTGCTCGCTATGGCCCGCGGGTATTCATGACGGTGGGTCCGGCGGTCATGGCCCTCGGGCTGCTGTGGTTCGCCCGCATCCCCGCGACGACCAAGCCGTGGGTGTTCGAGATCCGGCATCTCTCGACCTGGGCCCCGCCTGCGAGCTACTCCGCCGACCTGCTGCCGGGCTTCGTCGTGTTCGGGATCGGGCTGATGATCATGGTGGCACCGTTGACTACCGCCCTGATGACGTCGGTTCCCAAGGAGAACTCGGGCGTGGCCTCGGCGGTGAACAACGCCATCTCCAGGGTGGGCCCGCAGCTCGCCGGAGCCCTGATCTTCGTGGCCATCGCCACCAGCTTCTACAACCACGTTGGCGCGAAGGTGGGCAAGCCCGGATCCGACCGCGTCCTGCGCAAGCAGGTGGCGCCCCTGAACCCGGCAGAGGAAGGCGCCTCACCCGAGCTGAAGCGCGCGGCGGAGGAGGCCTCCACCGACGCATTTCATCTGGCCATGCTCATCGCGGCCGGGTTGCTCGTGGCGGGAGCAGCGGTGAACGGGGTGGGCATCCGCAACCCGGGAGGACCGCGGTGGATGCGCCAACCCAGATACGCGGAGTCCCCTACTGGCCAGCGCCTGATCGGCCACGCCGGGCACCTCGGCCCGCCTCCTGAAACGACCGCAAAGCACACGTGACCGACACCATGGGAGGCGCCGCCCTCCTCGACCTCCTGGACTGGAAGCGCCGAATCTTCGGCATCTACGCGGAGATCCGGGCCGCTGCCGATGCGAAGGCCGTTTGGAGCCGGTGGCGGGCGGTCAGAGACGAGCTGTTCGCGACCCACCCACAGTCTCCGTTGCTGCTTGCCGACCGCACGGGCTTCACCGGCCTTCCCTACTTCGACTACGACCCTCGGGCGCGAGTCCTGGCGGACGTCGTCTCCGCGAATCCCGAGCACTACGACATCGCCACCAGCGGAGAGCAGGAAGGATCGTACGGGTTCACTCGGTTCGCCGTTGCCCGGTTCGAGCTTTCGGGGCAGCCGGCGGAGCTCGAGCTGTACTGGTTGGACGGCTACGGAGGCGGGCTCTTCCTCTCCTTCCGCGACGGGACCAGCGGCTCCGAGACGTATGGAGCGGGCCGCTACCTGCTTGACACGGTGAAGGGCGCGGACCTGGGGATGGACGGCGAGCGACTGGTGCTCGATTTCAACTTCGCCTACAACCCATCGTGCGCCTACGACCCGCAGTGGGTCTGTCCGCTGGTCCCGCCGCCCAACCGACTGTCGTTTCCCATCCGGGCGGGCGAACGGTACGGGTGAGACACCGTTGGGGGGCCGGCTGAGCCGGCCCCCCAACGAGTCCCGTACGAGCGGTGATCAGGCGCTCTTGGCCAGGTCGCTCACCGTCTTCAGGCTGTACTTGTCCGCCGTGGCCTTGGTCACCACGAACACGTTCTGGTCGGATGCGGGAGAGAAGGTGAGTACCTTCACGCCCTTGGCCGACAGGATCTGGGACAGGATCTGGGAGTTGTTCTGAGGATCCCCGCTGACCTTGGCCTTGGGGTCGTTCTGGATCGACTCGCTCGCCAGGTACTCGACCTTGATGTCGATCTGCCCGCTGAACAGCGCCGGGTCCGAGACCTTCCGGCTCTCGATGCTCTCCTGTGTCTTCACCGTGTATCCCGCGTTCTCCAGGAGGATCTTGTACATCTCGGCCAGGATGATCTGCTCGTTGAAGCTCGCGGACACGCCCACCGTGAGCGTCTTGCCCTGGCCGCTGGTGGAGGGCGAGCCAAGCAGACCGTTCTGATCGATGAATGCCTTCGCGATCTCCGACGCGTCCTTCTTGTCGATGTCGTACTGCTTGTTCATGGCCAGGACGTTCTCGGTCGTCAGCTTGGCCATGACGGAGTTCAGGATGGTCTCGAGCTCCGGGGAGGTGACGTCCTGCCGGACCAGCGGAACCAGGTTGTCCGCGGCCTCGAGGTGCTTGTCATCCTCCAGCACCACGAAACTGGGGTCGTACACCGAGGTGGAGAACAGCTCTCCCACCTGGATGGCTCCGCTCTTCAGGGCGGACACGGTGAGCGGCCCCCCGAAGTCGAGCTTCTTGACCTGTTTGAACACGATCCCGTACGTGTTCTTCAGGCCGATCTGGCAAAACGGGTTCGTGGGACAGTCCGGAGGAGCTCCGAACACGAACTGGCTGGCGATCGTGCCGCCGCCGCCCGCGCTCCCACCCGACCCGCCGCCGCATGCCGCGCCGAAGAGCGCCAGCGACAGCAGGGCCGCCCCGAGAGCGTACCTGCGGTGATGCCGCATGGGTAACCTCCCCTCTTCCTGGGGTGCCCACCCCCGAGACAAGGGCCTGGGGACGATACCAGCCCCCTCTTGGCAACGCATCGGGCTACGCCAATAGTCCTGGCACCGCCGCCCGCTGTTAAGCCGCCTGCCTCCCCAGCCGCCTCCTGGCCCACGCGCCGCGTGAGGCGGTCCGCGGGGCGAGCACTCGGTCGACCCGGCCCAGGATCAGCTCGGTGAGGATGGCCAGGACGGCCACGAGGATCGAGCCGGCCACGAGCTTCGGATTGTCGCTCTGGGCGAAGCCATCCACGATGTATCGCCCCAGGGTCCCCCCGCCGATCAGCGCCGATAGGGTTGCCGTCGCCACGACGGTCACCGACGACGTTCGTATCCCCGCCATCATCAACCGCGTGGCCATCGGCACCTCCAGGCCCAACAGGACTTGACGCTCGCTCATGCCCATCCCCCGCGCCGCCTCGACGGTGTCCGCATCGACGTTCTGCACGCCCACGTAGGTATTGGTGAGGATCGGCGGGATGCCGAGCAGCACCAGCGCCGTCACCGTGGGCACGAAGCCAAAGGCGAACCCGGGCGCCACCTTCAGCACGATCACGTACGCAATGCTCAGGATTCCGAAGGACGGGATTGACCGGCCGACGTTCGCGACCGAGACGGCCAGGAACTGGAACCGTCGGGTGTGGCCGATGAACAGGCCGAGCGGGATGGCGACGGCGGCGGCTATGGCCACCGCGGCCACGGAAATCTCCACGTGCTCGAGCGTCCGGACCGGGATCCCGTCGAAGCCCGACCAGTGCGATCCATCGACGAGCCACTTCAGCGCCTGGACGAGCGTGTGCACCCCGATGCTCCTCTAGCGCCCCACCGGCCGAGGCGGGACGAAGGCCCGAACCCGCACGCGCGTCCACGGCGTCAGCGCCCGTTCGGCCCACAGGAGCAGCGCGTCGGCGGCAAGAGCGAAGACCAGCGACGCCAGCGCGCCGGTCAGGATCTCGGTCGGATAGAGGATCCGAAGTCCCTCCACGATGAGCTGTCCGAGCCCGCCCTTGCCGATCAGGGCGGCCACCGTGATCAGGCCGATCGTGCTGACCGTGGCGACGCGGATACCGGCGGCGATGGCGGGCATGGCCAGCGGGAACTCCACGCGCCACAGGAGCTGTCGCCGCGTGTACCCCATGCCCCGGGCAGCCTCCTTCACGTCATCGGGGACAGACCGCAGGCCCACGACGATGTTCCTGACCAGGATGAGCAGGGTGTAGCTCACCAGCCCGATCTCGGCGGTCTTCACCGACAGGCCCGTGAAGGGCGTGAGGGCAGCGAACAGCGCCAGGCTGGGGATCGTGTACAGGAGGCCGGTGAACCAGGTGATGGGCGCGTAGGTGACACCGTATCGGTAGGCCAGCAGGGACAGCGGGATCGAAATGGCCAGTCCGATCGCGACGGCGATCGCCGTGAGCTGCACGTGCTGGACGAAGAGCTGCCCGATCGTGTCCCGGTGGTCCCAGATCCACTCCCAGCTCGTGGGCGGAGCAGCTACCAGGCCGTTCACGAGATGATCTCCTGAGATATCCGCTCGAGAGATAGGACCCCCAGGTAGCGCTGTCCCTCGCTGACCACGACCGCAACCTGCGTGCGCGAGGTGACGATGGAGTCGAGCGCCTGACGCAGGGAGTCGCTCGCGGTCACGTAGGCGCTGAACGGGCGGGGAGAAGCTTCGCCCACCCGGCCGGCTCCCTGCAGAGCCGACTCGTCAACCCAGCCCAGGAGCTCCCCGTCGTCGACCACGCTCGTCCAGTCCAGGCTGAAGCGACGCATCGCGTTCCGGGCCTCGTCGGGCGAAGCCGAGGGCGACACGACGGGACCATCCTCGATCTGGATGTCCGCCACCTTGATCAGAGCGAGGCGCTTCAGCCCTCGCTCCGCGCCGACGAATTGCTTGACGAAGTCGTTGGCGGGCTCGCGAAGGATCTCCTCCGGGGTGGCGAACTGCTCGACCACCCCGCCGAGGTTCATGATGGCGATGCGGTCGGCCATCTTGATGGCCTCGTCGATGTCGTGAGTGACGAACACGATGGTCTTCTGGAGCCGGCGCTGGATGTCCAGGAACTGCTCCTGGAGGCGGGCCCGCACGATCGGGTCGACCGCGGCGAAGGGCTCGTCCATCAGCATCACCGGCGGATCCACTGCCAGGGCCCTGGCCACGCCGACCCGTTGCCGCTGCCCCCCCGAGAGCTCCGAGGGATATCGCTGCTTGAGCTCCGGATCCAGCCCGAAGATCTCCATCAGCTCGTCGACCCGTGGCTGGATCCGGTTGTGGTCCCACCCGGTCAGCCTGGGGACCGTGGCGATGTTCTGCGCGACGGTCCGGTGGGGAAGCAGGCCGATGCTCTGGATGACGTAGCCGATCCCCCGCCTGAGCTCGACGGGGTCCTGGCGCATCACGTCGCGCCCGTCGACCAGGATCTCCCCCGAGGTCGGCTCGATCAGACGATTGATCATTCGCATGGTGGTGGTCTTGCCACATCCGGACGGCCCCACCAGGACCACCGTCTCCCCCTGCGGGACGTCCAGTGACAGGTCCTCCACAGCCGGACTACGAGTATTGGGGAACCGCTTGGTCACGTGGCGGAGCGAGATCATCGCCTCCTTCGAGGCCTCGGTCTCGGTCGCTCCCCTAGTGCTCTCCACTGACTGCATTGAACCATTGTCTGTGGTTGTGACATTCCGTACAGACAAGAGCTTTCTTCGGTGCTACTTTCGCCTCATGACCGGCGTGGTGTGGACCGCGATCGCGCTGCTGGGGGCAACCCTGTTCGGAAGCCTCTACTACCTCGGGTCGAAGATCGATTCCCTCGGAGCACGCCTCGACTCCCGAATCGACGGCCTGGCGGGGCGGATCGACGGCCTCGTGAATCGGATCGACACGCTTGCAGACAGGCTCGACAGCAGGCTGGACGTTCTGGCGAACCGCATCGACACGCACCTGGAGCGCCACGCGGGCTGAGCTCAGGGCGGCTGATCAGCCTTTCGGCTTGAAGGCCTCGAAGGGGTTACGGCAACTCCGGCAGAAATGCGTGGAGCGGCAGAGAGTTGGCCCGAACGCGCTTTCCATCACCGTGTCCTCGCTCCCGCAGAAGGGGCACAGAGACGTTCGCGACGTGCGCTCCAATGCCGCAAGCGGAATCACGACGGTTCCGCCTCGGGCACCCTCGCCCGGAGGTGTGACCCCGTACTCGCGAAGAGCTCGCCGCCCCTCGGGCGTGATCCTATCGCTGGTCCAGGGCTTCGAATAGACGAACCGAACCCTGAGTTGCAGGGACGGCGCGACAGCCTGCACGGCGGCTTCGGCGTCGTCCCTGATCACATCCAGGGCGGGGCACCCGGCGAACGTTGGGAGCAGGTCGACCTCGACGGCGTCGTCGGTCACCTGGATCCGCTCGACGATCCCCAGGTCGGTGATCGAGCACGGTGGGATCTCCGGATCGCGGATCCCGGAGAGGGCTTCCCAGATCGCCCCCTCGAGGGTTGTGGCTTCCGCGGTCCCCTTCACCACTTCGCACCCGGGTGCGCCCGATAAAGTCCGGTCATCTCCTCCCAGAGTGGCAGGAAATCCTCCGAGTGCCTTCCTCGGCGACCACCTGCCCCGGTGAAGCCGCCCTCGTGCACCCACCGCCCGTCGCGACGGGACAACCCGGGCACCATGAGGTCCTCCCCGGGGGCTGGCATGTCACCGGATGATGTCGGCACCATTTCGGCCGTTGCTCCGTGCCGGGTCAGGACGAAGTCGAGCGAAGCAGCCTCCAGCTCCTCCCCCAGGCGCCCGAGCCACTCCGCCAACAGCTGCTCGTTCGATCGTGGCATCAAGCCCTCGGCCACGAGCTGATCTTCATGGGGCAGCGGTTCGAACAGTGCCATCGCCTCACCGATCGCGGCGGAAAGCCCGTCGGAGAATCGCTGCCGGCCCTCGGCCGGACCGTCTGCAAGCTTCGAGAACCACTGGCGGGCGTGGTCCAGGTGGTATTTCTCCTCGAGCTGCATGACCTTGACGAGTTCGGCCAGCTCCTGCCACGAAGATTCCGCGAGCACCTCCAGACGGACGGCATCGGCGGTGTCGTACAGGTATTGCCGGGCGAGCGTGTAGCCCCAATCCCGGTTGGGCCGCTCACACAGCCACGCGTTCACGTATTCCTGCGGCTCCCGTCCCAGGGCCAGGGCGTCCTCGTCGCGGTTCGACAACCCCGACTCGTGGGCCAGCCGGTACAACAGGCGCGCGTGCGCCATCTCGTCCTGAGCGATCGAGGAGAACGCCAGGTCCTCCTCGATGTGCGGCGCCCAGCCTGTCCACTCGGAATGGCGGTGTCCCAGGATCAGCTCGTCGTCGGCCAGCGCCAGCAGCAGCATAAGCCGGGGGTCCTCAGGCACCTGCTCGCTCCTTCGTCTTCCGTTCGCGACCGGAGGCCGCTCGCCCGACGGGCGGCCTCGGCCGATCGATCACCAGGCCCCGCTCGGCCATGAGCTTGCTGATCCTTTTGTGCTTCGCCCCCACCCCGGCGTAGGCCTCCTGCCGCCTATACGAGCGGTCGGTCACGCCGCCAAGCAGGTCCGGGTCATAGGGCCCGACGTGAAGATCTTCCTCGCCACGGCGGCGCACGGCATAGGCGACTCCTTCCTTGTGGCGGAAGTGGGTCTCCCTGGCCAGCACCAACGCCATCTCCACGTCGGGCGCCTTGATCCCACCAACCAATGTCCAGTCGTCGCCCGCCGTCCGCTTCCCGAACACGTCCCACACCGGCACTTTTCGTTCTCCTCCTCGACGCCTCGGCTACGCCGAGTCATCGACGAGCCAGGGGTCCGCACTGCTCCCTCGCTTCGGTCGGGCGTGCTACCCCCCTGGACCCCCGTCGGGAATGCCGGCGAAGACCTCGCGGACCCAGGCGTGGGTGTCCCACATCGCCTTGCGGTACGTCAGACGAACCTGCGTCATGGGACCGTTGCCCCGGACCACCTGCCAGAACTCGTCCCAGTCGGGCTCCGACCAGTCCCACTCGCCCTTCTCCTCGTTCCAGCCGAGCCCCTCGTCAGGTACCGAGATCCCGAGGTCCCACAGCTTCGGAACGTACGTGGTGAAGAACTCGTCCCGGAGGCTCTCGTTGTTCCTGGTCTTGATGCCCCAGTAGATGAGCATGTCCTTCTTCTTCGAGGGCGGCCCGAAGAAATGCATGATCGGCTGCCACCACCGGTTCACTGCCTCCTGGAACATCCGGCGTTGCTCGTCGGTGCCGGAGACCAGCTCCAGCACCAGCTCCTCGCCATGGCGAAGATGAAGCGACTCCTCCGGGCAGATCCGCCGCATGGCCCGCACATAGGGCAGATAGGACGAGTCCAGCAAGGCCTTCTGGTTCACCAGCGCGGCACCGTCGATGAGCCAGCCGATCACCCCCACGTCGCCCCAGGTGAACGTGGGGTAGTGAAAGACGTTGTGGAACTTCGTCCGGCCGTTGACCAGGTCGTCGAACATCTGCTCACGGCTCTTGCCCAGGTCCTCGGCCACGCGGTACAGGATCTGGCCGTGCCCCACCTCGTCCTGGACCTTCGCGGTGAGCGAGAGCTTGCGCTTGAGCGTTGGTGCGCGCGGAATCCACTCCCGCTCCGGGAGTGCCCCCATCACCTCCGAGTTGGCGTGCATCTCGATGAACCTGAGCGCCGAGAGGCGATACTCATCGGGCATCCAGTCGCCGGCCTCGATCTTCTCGCGCGCATCGATGCGCGCCTTGAACTCGGCGACTTTCTCGTCGTAGGTCACCGAAACGACCTCCTTCGAGGCAATGTTACCCGCCGGGGCTGCTGGGGACCCTCCGGTCAGCCCGGCCGCTCGGCATCCGCCTTCACCAGCGCGAGGGCCTGCTTTCGGATCAGGCCGCTGAAGGAGCCGATCACCGCCCAGTAGAGGAGGAACTTCCGGCGGCTGGTCTCGTCGGGCACGCGCACCCGAGTCTCGGTGATCACGAACGAGCGCTCGTCGCCGTCGGGGATCACCCGGAAGTTCCACGCGGCCTTGGCCACCCCGGGCTCGTCGAACGAGGCGAACTCCGCGGGGTCGATCCTGCGAACGCCGCCCGTGGGTTTCCAGAACGTCCCCACGATGCCCAAGACGATCTCCCGGTCCGGCTCCTCACCCAGCCAGACGAAGCCGGCCCGAACCAGGTCGTCGAGGGTCATGCTCCTCCGGGGCAAGTGTCGGCGGCGAAGGGCGAGGGGGATCCCTCGGGCCGCAAACAGCGCGCGGACCACCCTCGACCTGGCCAGATCGACCCGGCGGGTGGCTTCGAAGGCTCGGTCCGCCGGCGCCTGCACCATGGTGTGGTGGCGCTCGCTCACGTCGAAGGAGGGCATGAAGTCGTCGATCAGCACCTCGCGAATGGTAGACGAGCGGGCGCCGGGGAGGTGCGATCTCAGCAGGGTCAGGGCAGCAGCCGATAGAAGCGCCACTGCAGGTCCTCGATGGAGAGGACCTCCAGGTTTCCAAACCCGGCCTCGAGTGCGTACCGGCGCAGGGTATCTGGGCGCATGACCGCGCCCGTCTGCGCGAACGAAGGGTCACCCATCGATGCGGACAGGCAGTCCACCACGCTCCACCCGTAGACGTAGACCTCCTGATCCTCGGCAGGGATGGCGAACCGCTCCCCAACGCGTTCGTCCGCCACCACCACACTCCCTTCCTCGGCCACCAGGGCCCGCATCACCCTGAGAACCTCGATCGGCCGGGCCATGTCGTGGAGGGCCTCGAACACAGTGATCAGGTCGTAGGGCTCCGATCCGGCGAGCTCCGCGACGTCGCGGGCCTGAAACCGGACCCGGCCATCGAGACCTGCTTCGACAGCATGCTTCCTGGCTTCTGCTATGGCCGCCTCATCGAGGTCGAAGCCGTCCACAGCGACTTTCGGGTAGGCCTGGGCCATGGCGATGCTCGACCATCCGGTCCCGCATCCAAGGTCCGCCACGCGGGCAGGCGGATCCGATCGGAGCCGGGCGTGCACTTCAGGGATCGAAGGGAGCCACCGTGTGCCCAGGAGCTTCTTGAACCGAGCACGGTTGAACTCGGCCCGCCCCTCGGGCTCCCACGGAAGCGGCGGCACCCCTGACCCCGTGCGAAAGGCCTCAACCAGGTCGGGGAGCCGTCGAGCTCCGCGAACGATGTCGATTCCCTTGTGCGCCTCGTAGCTGAGACTGTCCTGATCCACGAGTACCTCTACGTGCTCCGGTGGAAGCGAGTATCGGCGCGAGAGTGCATCGGCGGCGGGGTCGTCCACGGTCAGGACTCCGCTCACCGCTTGGTGTTCCAGCCACTCCCGCACATAGCGCTCGCTGGTGCCCGTGATGCCGGCCAGCTCCCCCGGGGTCGCAGGGCCACTCTCGGCCAGGGCGCTGTACAGGCCCAACCGGTCTCCCAGATACAGCGCGTAGAGGTCGAGGGCTGCGATGGCCGAACGGAACAGCCGCTGGGCCAGGGGGTTCGTGCGCTCGTCGGCCCAGGGGGTGGAAACTTCGCCGCTGCACATGGTCACTCCTCGCTCGCTGGATCGGGCGGATCTGAGCTTCGATGAGCCGACGACAGGATTCAAGCGGCTGCCGTCTTCTCGGCACCGGGTACGATGCAGCAAAGAGACCCAGGAGGCGAAGTCTTCATGACCGATATCTATCAACTGCTGATCGGCGGCGAGTTCGTGGATGCTGCATCCGGGGAGACGTTCGATTCGATCGATCCCTCCACCGGGGAGGCCTTCGCCAAGGTGGCCAAGGGCGGTCCGGAGGATGCTCGGCGAGCGGTGGAGTCCGCGCGGAAGGCCTTCGACGAGGGTCCGTGGCCGAAGATGAAGGGCCGCGAGCGGGCTCAACATCTGCTGAAGGTGGCCGAGCTGGCAAAGGGAAAGGCCAAGGAGCTGGCCGAGCTCGAGGCGCGCGACGCCGGCCACACCATCCGGATGGCCAAGGGCGCGGACATCGGCATGCTCATCTCGACGTTCCGCGTGTTCGCCGACATCGCGGCCAAGGAAAACGACGAGGCCCCTCTCCCCCGGAACCCAGGCTCGACGAACTGGGTCCGGTACGAGCCGATCGGTGTGTGCGCGGGGATCACCCCGTGGAACTTCCCGATCCAGATGGCCGCGTGGAAGATCGCCCCGGCCATCGCGGCCGGCAACACAGTCGTGATCAAGCCCGCCTCGTACACCCCGATCACCACGCTGGAGATCGGCCGGCTGTGCCTGGAGGCCGGTCTGCCCGAGGGCGTGGTCAACGTGGTCTCGGGGCCGGGCGCGGCCGCGGGCGAGGAGCTCGTCTCCAGCGAACTGGTCGACAAGGTCGCGTTCACCGGTTCCACCGAGGTCGGGCGGCGGATCATGCAGCTCGCGTCCTCCAACGTGAAGAAGGCGACCCTGGAGCTGGGGGGCAAGTCGGCCGCCATCGTCCTGGACGACGTCGATCTGGACTTCGCCGCCGACGGTGCGTTGTGGGGAGTGTTCTTCCACGGTGGACAAGTCTGCTCTGCGGGAACACGGTTGCTGGTCCAGCGGTCGATCGCTGACGAGCTCCTGGCCGAATTGGTAAAGCGAGCTGACGAAATCAAGGTGGGGTCGGCGTCGGATCCCTCGAGTGACATGGGCCCGCTCGTGTCGGAGACGCAGCTCGAGACCGTCGAGCGGTACGTCGCGATCGGCCGGGACGAGGGCGCCGACGTACTGGCCGGGGGCGAGAGGGCCGTGGTCGAAGGCCACGACGGAGGCTTCTACTTCCAGCCAACGATCTTCGGAAGCGTCAAGAACTCCATGCGAGTCGCCCAGGAGGAGATCTTCGGACCGGTCCTGGTAGTGATCCCGTTCGATGACGAGGACGAGGCCGTCTGCATCGCCAACGAGTCGATCTATGGGCTGGCCGGCGGGGTGTGGTCGGGAGACAACAGCCGGGCCGTCAAGGTCGCCGAACAGCTCCGGACCGGAACCGTCTGGATCAACGACTGGCACATGATCAACCCGCGGTTCCCCTTCGGTGGGTACAAGCAGTCGGGGATCGGACGGGAGCACGGCGAGATCGGCTTCAACGAATACCGCGAGATCAAGCACATCCACGTGGACCTCGGCGGCCAGGCGCGAAAGCGGCATCCCTGGTGGGATCTCACCGTTCCGAAGCGTGAGCCATCGCCGCCCGGCCCGGAATCACCAGGCTCGAAGCCAGCCGGGTAGCCGTGGCCCGGCCTACGCGGAAGGACGCTCTCGCCACACTGGAGGAGGGCCAGGCGAGGCTCGACGACCTCCTGGGGCGATTGTCCGAGCAGGAACTCATCCGTCCAGCCACGATCGGTGGTGGCGAGTGGTCCGCCAAGGACCTCATCGGACACATCGGTTTCTGGGAAGAGGTCGCCCTCGAAGTGCTGGATTCGTGGCGACGCCAGGAAGTGCTGAACCTCGCGGAGGCCTTCGCCCCTGGCGGAGCCGATGGGATGAACGCGTGGAATCGGGATCGGAAAGCCCGATGGTCGCTGCAGCGGGTGCAGCGCGATGGACAGAAGACCCACAGGGCACTCATGGAACAGATCGGGCACTTGAGCGACCAGGACTGGCTGTCGGTGGCGGCTTCAGCCGGGCGTCGCACCCGACTCGGCACGCGACTCGGCAGTGTCTTGGGAGCCCCGAGGCAACCGTTCGGACACGCCTTCGCCCACATCCCCGACCTCGAGCGTTACGTGGCTTCAGTGCGGGCGTAACCGGGTTTCACTGCCACCAGGCGCTCGATGATGCCGGCTCGTAGTCGATCGCGCGCCTGGATCCGGAAGTCACTGCGCATCAGGTGCAGAGCCGGTCGCCGCGTCGCGTACTCACCCTTGGTCCGGCGGGGGATGAACTCGTACAGCCACTGCAACCAGAAGAGCGGCCTGATCGAGCTTCGGATGTGATCGACGAGGATCAGCCGGCCGCCGGGTTGAGCGTCGCCCTCGATCAACCGGACAGAACGTCCCAACCTCTCTGCGCTGGTCTGTGCGACGGCAAGCATGTCGGGGCTGAGATCGACTCCGGTGAGACGCACCTCGGTTGGGTAATGAGACAGGTTGAGCCCGGTGCCGATGGCGACTTCCAGCGTGTCACCGACGGCTCGCGAGCAGGCCCAGCCCCGATGCTCCGTGCCGAAGAGCCATCGCTCGGTGAAGTCCGCCTCCTTGTCGTACTTCGGAGCCTCCTTGGCGTAGAGGCGCCGTTTGGCTTCGAGGGCTCGACTTCGCTCCCTGGCGGATTGAGAATCGCCGGTCATGGCTCCAACAGCGCGCGCAAGAACTCCTCAGGTTGCTCGATGTGAGGGACGTGACCGGCATCGGGGACAACCTTCAGAGGCCACCCGAACTTCGCGCTCGCCAGCTGGGCGATGCGCAGGGGAACCATCCTGTCCCGCCCACCCCAGATCAGCGCCGTGGGGACACTGATCCCGTGGAGCTCGGCGTCGGTGATCTGCTTCGAGCCAGCCTTGACGAGCTGCCGCATCGTGCGCTTGACGTGGGGGACCATCCCCCGGGACAACCCGTAGCCCATGAAGGCGTCATACCACTCCGGGTCCCGCCCGCGGGTCCGGTCGGGATCGAGGAAGGCCCACTCCGCGAACCGGGCGTTGTTGCGCTCGGAAGGAGCCAGGTTGAACCGGATCGCCGTCACCACGAGGCCCAGGGGTAGGCGATAGTGCCCGATCCCGGGCACGCCGACGAGCACGAGCCCTCGGAGGAGTCCGCCGTGGTCGGCTGCGAAGCGGGCGGCCAGGCTGCCCGGAAGGGAGTGCGCGACGATCATTGGCTTCTCACCACAGGTCAGGCTGAGCAAGTCTGTGAACCAGGCGGCGAAGAAGTCGGTGTCCAGGCGATCAAAGGGCTCCGACTCCCCCAAGCCGGGCACGTCCGGAATGACCAGTCGGTGGCTCTCAGCAAGACGAGGCAGCACGGGCGCCCAGTAAATTCCACCGGTCTCGATGCCGCCGTGCAGCAAGACCACCGGGGAGCCGTGACCGCCCTCCAGCAGTGCTGTCGACACGCCGGCCACCTCGGCCCGTCGCTGCGTGACGGGGATGCCCGCCAGCAACCGCTCACGGATCTCATCGTCACTCCGGACATGCATGCGATCCTTCGGCTTCAGTCGCATGGTCATCTCCCTCCTCCGAGGCTCACCTTCGTCCGCTGCGCGTCCGAGAAGCCCTCGCTCGCCGAGCGCGAAACGATGTGCTTCACCACATACTCGGCATCCCTCCCTACCCCGACGAGAACGTCGGAGGTGGCGGCATATTGGAATTTCAGGCCCACGAAGTACATTCCAGGCTCACTCGGGACAATCCCCCGAGTTGGTCCTGGAGGAGGGGCAGCCCATCTCGCACCCCCACGACTCTCGGGAGGCGTTCGACTCCGGCAGCAGCGAGGGGAGGACGAACCGGGCCGCGGTAGGCCCGTGACGAACCGGGATCTGGGCCGTCGGCTTGCCGGACAGCCACGTACGGTGCGTACGCGATAGTTCCAGGGCGATCTCGGCGCCCGAGTTCCCCCACGCCCACGATCAGGACGCTGCCTTCCCTCAGCTGGGCCGGATTCCGGTACGTGCCGGAAGGAGACGAGGTATCGGTCCCCCTCCTTGGAGAGCGCATCCACCCTGACGCCGCTGCGGACGGGGAGCTCGAACCGGGCTGCGTAGGCGGCCAGGTAATCGCCCATCTCGTCCTTGGTGGGGAACGAAACGCGGGGCGCGGGAAGGCGCATGCCAGCCAGCCCGTCGTACTTTGCCGGGGTGAACAGGCGCAGGGAATCCCAGCGCTTTCGCCAGGAGTCGCCGATCCGCTCGTTCGCGTCCAGGATCACGAACGGCCGCCCCCGCCTGGCCAGGTGATAGCCGACGGAGAGGCCTGCCTGCCCCCCGCCGATGATCACGGTCTCGAACCGCTCGGAGCCATTCACCCCGTTCATCGCTCTCCTCCTCATGCTTGCGCTCGTGAGGAACGTACGTCCGTGGCGATTGGCGACGCATCGGGGGAACTGTCCATTTCCCGGGAAGGGTCGGCGTGGGTATTTCTGTGTAGGCCCGAGGGCTACACCAGGTCGTGCTCGTACGCGTACGCCGTCGCCGCAGACCGAGACGAGAGCCCGAGCTTGGTGTAGATGTTGCTCACGTGGCGAGCGACGGTCTTCTCACTGATCACGAGCTTGTCGGCGATCGCCCGGTTGGACTTGCCCTCGGCCACCAGGCGAAGGACTTCCACCTCGCGGGCGGTGAGGCCGCTCTCCATCCTGGACGCCATCCCCCTGGAGAGCTTCTCCACGCGGGCCACCTCCGGCCGGGCGCCCAATTGCCGCAGGGCCCGGAGAGCCGTCTCCAGCTCCATGGCCGCGGTGTCCTCGTCGCCGAGCTCCCGGCAGGCCAGTCCGATGAGGACCCGGACCCGGGCTGCCTCGTAGGGGGCTTCGAGCTCCTGCCAGGCCTTCCAGGCGGGGCGCAGAGCATGAAGTGCAGCCCTCGGGTCACCCTCCGCCAGAAGGACGGCGCCGGTGGCTTGAGCCGACATGGCATGCAGCAGCGGTGCATTGAAGGAGTTAGCGATCTCGGACAGCTCATCGGCCGCACCCCGTGCCGCGGGGACGTCGCCGGCGGCAAGCGCGATCTCGGCGAACGCCGGCAGGAGCCGGGCACGGGTCACGCGGTCAGGGGCTTCGTCCACGGCGAGCCGGATGGCGGCCCAGGCGGCCTCGGCGTGCCCCTGGGCCAGGCGGAGCTGCGCCAGGCCCGGCTGGGGGCTGTGGCCCCACTCGCTGGCCTGGCGGTACCGCTGCTCGGCTGGGTCGAAGTCTCCACCCAGCCGATGGAGCTCGGCCTGCTGATACAGGGCCATCCCCACCGCCGGCTTGCCGGACAGCGCCTCGTAGGCTCGCTGGGCCTCCCCGACCGCATCTGGCCACGCGCCGTGCAGCTGCAGGATCTGCGCTCTATGCACCAGGCATTGTCCGCGGAACGGGACCAGATCGGGCTGACCCTGAATCCACTGGCTCAGCGCCGCCGTCCACTCGTGCGCCCGACGGAGGTCGAAGTCCCACGGAATCATGTTCCCCGCACGGCTGTTGCGATTCGCACCTTACAGCCGCGGCCACCACGGTGGCTCGGGCCGCCCTTACACTCGACCAATTTGTAATCTTGTAATTGATGCTACACTCCGGGCATCGGGAACGGGCACGTCGAGCGGGAGGAACGGAAATGACGGACTTGGATGAGGTCAAGGGATGGTTCTCCGGGCGGGTGCCGAAGGACTGGTTCACCGGCCCGCCGGAGGTGACGGCGGACCGCGAAGAGGTCCTGGTCGTTGGAACACTTCCGGACGTCGAAGTGGAGAAGGGTGCGTCGGCCGCAACCGTGGCGGCGGCGAGGGCCGGCCGGATCAAGCAGTTCCGCGAGGACACCAGGGACGCCCGGATCCGCATCGCACGGGAGGCCGAGCACAAATTCCGGCACAAGGTCTCCTGGGGTGCGACCTGCGGTGACGAGACCGAACTGTTCACCACCCTCAGCATGCCGGTCATGACACGCCTCCGGATGCCCGAGCGTCAGGTGCTGGACACCCTGGTGAACTCGGGGGTGGCCCGAAGCCGGAGCCACGCCCTGGCCTGGTGCGTCCGACTGGTCGGTGAGAACGAGGGCGAGTGGATCCAGAAGCTCCAGGAGGCCCTGGCCAGCGTGCAGAAGGTCAGGGCCGAGGGACCGCCACGATCCGGTGTGGTCTAGGCAGAGGGAGTCTCGACCAATCGCCTCAAGTTGCGGATGGATCGGCGAAGCATGAAGCGCTGAAACGGAGAGTAGAGCCACAGGGCGAGATCCCCGAGAAGGGGCGGCGGCATCCGGAAGGTCTCGGACCAGGTGAACCGGGTGCCGCCTTCTGTCGCTTCCAGAAGCCACTCACCCACACCGACCACCACGCCGACGTGGTCGATGGCCAGGAGCTGCCGTGGTTCCCAGGCACTCACCCTGACCCGATCGGTGGCCAGGGGAATGCCGAACACTTTCGTGCGCACTTCGAGGTCCGCGCCGAGCTCTCGTTCCGACCCAACGACCCTGATCCAGGCCACGTCGGGCATCCATGATGCCTGACGTTCCCAGTCGGTCAGCACCTCCCACACTCGTTGTGGATCTGCGTGGAGGAGCGCCTCCTCTTCGAACCTCATCGCGCCCTCGGATGGGCGGCCAACAGCAGCACTAGTCGAGGACGGCCGCTGGGGGCTCGTGCTCCCGACGCACCGCTTTCAGCGTCTCGGGCGTGCGGATGACCAGGGCCAGGGCGAGCAGCGCCGGCAGCGCCATGATGGCGAAGGCCCAACCAAACCCGAAGGCACCCGCCGTGAAACCGGCCACCGTGGGTCCCAGCACGAAGCCGAGGTCACCGAAGAAACGAAACACGCCGACCGCGGTTCCTGAACCCGACTCGGGCACCACGTCCGAGAGCATGGCCGCCGGAGCCGCCGCGGTCGAGCCTGAGGTGAGGCCCAGGATCACGAGCAGCGCGCCCAGCACGACCGGGCTGCCGGCCAACCCGAGAACGGCCATCATCACCGCCAGGCCGGTGAGCGAGACCAGAAGCACCGGCTTCCGGCCGATGCGATCGGCCATGCTCCCCGCCGGGTACAGAACCAGGAACTCTCCCGCCACCACGACGCCGAACAGGGCGCCCACGCCGACCGGGGAGACCTTCAGGCCCTCGCGGGCGAACAGCGGGATCAGAGTGTCATAGCCCCCGGCCACGACCCAGAAGAACACCATGTTCAGGACGACAACGGTGACGAAGGCTCGACTCTTCATCAGCTCGACCACCTGGGTACGCGTGCGCCGCCACAACCGCACCCCCAGATCGAGGGGAGGCGCTGACGCGGCACCCGGGCCGGGGTGCGGCGAGCCCTTGGCCGCCACGTTCGGATCGGGCATGAACCGGAGGTACAACAGCCCGGAGAGGAAACAGAGCCCTGCGTAAACGAACAGCGGGCTGGCCAGCCCCCAGGCGTGGGCGATGAGGCCGCCGAGCGGACCGCCCGCGATGATCCCGACGTTCAGCGCACCATAGAACACGCTCATCGTTCGGCCCATGCGTTGGCTCGGGACCACCTTCAACAGGTAGCTGTACAGGGCGGCGAACAGGAGCGAGGAACCCGCCCCGCCCGCGCCCCGGAATACCACGACCAGCGGGAAGCTCGTGGCCAAGCCGGCCAGCACGGCCGACACTCCCACCACGACCACGCCGATGATCGAGCACACCCGCTCGCCGTACCGGTCGACGATGGGGCCGACCACCGGGTCGGAGATGAGCCTCGTGAAGGCGAAGGCGGAGATCAGGAGGCTGGCTGCCTCGTAGCTCACCCCGAAGGAGCGGGCGTACAAGGGCAGGATCGGGGCGATGATCCCGAACCCCAGCATGATCACGAAGATGATCAGGACGACGACACGAACCGCAGGATCGGAGACGATCAGCCGAAAGTTGACCTTCGCCGTTCCCACAGTCTGATCGCTCATGCGGCCGGGTCAGGCCCCAGACCCCACCCGGTCGAACGTTGGCTCCTGCTCGGGCAACCTTGCTACGGTTCGTTCGATGGCATGGAGGTCCACGAGGGTCAGTGTACCGGGAGGGTGCGACGCGAAGTTCGGCACCGGAGTCGACCGGCGGGATGCTCAGCCGGTGCGGAACGAGGTCCTGGGAGTTGGGTTGGGTGCCGGAGGGGGGCTGCCCGCATGCCCCCACTCCGGCGTAGGTGCAGCGCCCGAGCGCCCTCCCGTGCGCTGCGCCTGCTGTAGCCAGCAGGGCTGTCGTTTAGCAGCGGGCCCGACATCCATTGCATCGGCACGAGCAATGCCGTGCATGAGCGTTGGCCAGGCTCCGATCGGACGGATCGGATGACCGAGGGGCTGGTCCTCACTCCGTGCCTGGTGACTGCCCGAGGCGGAGCGGTCCCGCGCCGGCGCGAGGACGTGGGGCGGCTCGAGGTCGTTCGCGAGGCGGCTGTGGCGTGGCAGGACGGCCTGGTTGTGTACGCCGGCCCCGCCGGGGAGTGCCCCAGCCCGCTGAGGGAGCTGCCAACTGCTCGCGTGGACGGTTCCGTCGTGCCCGGGTTCGTCGACTGCCACACCCACCTCCCGTTCCTCGGATGGAGGGCCGACGAGTTCGAGGCGCGTCTGGCGGGCAAGAGCTACCGCGATCTGCATGGCGAAGGCGGCATCTTCCGAAGCGCCCGACTTCTCGCAGAGGGTACCGACGAGGAGGTGCTTCGGTTCTCGCAGGCGCTGGCCGGGGAGATGCTCGCTCACGGAACGACGGCTCTCGAGCTGAAGACTGGCTACGGGCTGTCGGTGGAGGGCGAGCTCAGGCAGGCCCGTCTGGCCCGCAGGCTGGCCGCTGAGATCGCTCAAACCGCCCGGGTCACGCTGTTGTGTTGCCACGCCATTCCGAGCGACCGCTCGCGAGAGGACTGGGTGGAGGAGGTTCGCGAGAAGCTGATCCCTGCGGCGGTGGAGGAGGGGCTGGCCGATGCGGTCGACGTCTACGTGGAGGACATCGCCTTCGGTGTGGAGGACCTGGCCAAGGTGGCGGCGACCGCACGGGAGCATGGGTTGGCCGTGCGGTGCCACGCGGATCAGCTCGGACCTTCAAAGGCCGCAGAGGCCGCCGTTGCATCGGGGGCGCGCAGCGCGGACCACTTGAACCACGTGAGCGAGGATGGCGTTCAGGCGCTCGGTGCTTCCGAAACAGCGGCAGTGCTCCTCCCCGTTTCGACGCAGTTCATGCGGGCGGAACCACCGCCCGTCTCGGAACTCATCGCTGCCGGAGCCTCCTTCGCGTTGGCCACGGACTTCAACCCGGGGACGTCGCCCTGTCTATCGATGCCGGAGGTCATCTCGGTGGCGGCGTCGCTCTATCGGATCCCGCCGCTCGCCGCGATCGGCGCAGCCACGCTCAACCCCGCGTGGGTGTTGGGTCTGCACGAGGAACTGGGCTCGCTCGAGGTCGGGAAACGAGCCGACTTCGTCGTCCTCGATTCACCGGACGTTGCGATGATCCCCTACCGCCCCGGCCACAACCCGGTCGTCGAGACCTGGATCTCCGGCGAACTCGCGTTCAGCCGTCGCTAACGGCACTGCCCAGAATGATCAGGCTGGCTACGGCACCTTGCTAGTCGAGTGGTCCGATAGTCTTCTCGACCGATTCGACGAAGGCGCCGGATTGGAGCAGCTCGATGACTGCGTCGATGTCGGGCTTGAGTGGGCGGTCGCCCTCGAGGAATGGAACCCCCTCGCGGATCGCAGCCAGCGCCGTGGCCGTCCCTTCGGCCGGCTCCAGGGGCTTGCGCAGCTCCAGGCCCTGCGCGGCAGCCAACGCCTCCAGCGCGACCACGACCTCGGCGTCCGCCACGATGTCCCGAGCATGGCGAGCCGAGGTCATCCCCATGCTGACGTGATCCTCCTGCCCCGCCGACGACGGGATCGAGTCCACGGCTGCCGGATGAGCCAGGGTCTTGCACTCGGACACCAGCGACGCCGCCGTGTACTGGATCAGCATGAAGCCCGAATTCAGACCGGCCTGCTCCACAAGGAATGCGGGGAGCCCGTTGCTCGTCGCCGGATCGAGTAGGCGGTACAGCCTTCGCTCCGAAATCGAAGCCAGCCCGACCGTCGCCGCGGCCAGCGCATCGAGCGACACCGCCACGGGTTGGCCATGGAAATTCCCCCCCGAAACGACCTCGCCGTCGTCCAGCACGATGGGGTTGTCCGACACCGATCCCATCTCGACAGTGAGAACTCCCCCCGCGAAGGCCAGCACGTCCCGGAACGCCCCATGGACCTGCGGAGCGCACCGGAGCGAGTAGGCATCCTGCACCAAGTGCTGGCTCTCCCGATGCGAGGCCACGATCTGGCTGTCTGCCAACAGCTTTCGAAGATTCGAGGCTGAAGCCGACTGGCCGGGATGGGGGCGCAGACGGTGGATGCGCTCGTCGAACGACCGATCGGTCGCCAGGACCGCCTCGACAGTCATGGCCGCGGCGATGTCGGCAGCTTTCACCAGAACGCGAGCCCGATGGGCCGCCAGTACTCCAACGGCCAGCATCCCCTGGGTCCCGTTGATGAGCGACAGGCCTTCCTTCGGCTCGAGCTCGAGCGGCTCCAACCCGGCCTTCTCCAGAGCAGTCGCCGACGGCATCCGCTGTCCCTCGAACGACACTTCACCTTCCCCGATCAGGGGCAAGGCGAGGTGAGCCAGGGGCGCCAGGTCACCGGAGGCTCCCAGCGATCCCTGCTCCGGCACGACCGGCAGTACCTTCCGGTCGAGGAACTGAAGCAACCTGTCGACGATCACCGGCCGAACCCCGGAGTGGCCGAGGGCCAGGACGTGGGCCCGCAGCAGCAGCATGGCCCGGACTTCCCCCTCGGACAGGGGCTGACCCACCCCAACGGCGTGCGAGCGCAGGAGGTTGCGGTGGAGGCGACGAACATCCTCAGGTGCCAGGCGAACGTTGGCCAGGCTTCCCAGTCCGGTGGTCAGGCCATACACCGTCTCGCCGGCCGCGACCTTGTCCTCGACCACCTGCCTGGACCGCCTCATCCGGTCCGCGGCCCCGCTGGACAACGTGGCAGACTCACCCCGAGCAACGGCAGCAACGTCGTCGATCGAAAGGGTCTCTCCAACAGCCACCGGCATGCTGATCGGGAAGAATAGAGAAGGCGGGGACCCTATGCGTCCCCGCCTTCTCATCTTGGTGTCGATGGCTGCCCGGCCAGCGATGGCATCCTGACGCCGGTTGCTCTTGTCCCGGCGTCCTCACCGGGTGGTCTCCACCGACTATCTGCCGTGCGTTTCTCCCCCTGTTGTTCGGCCAAGGTGGGCGTCTTCCCAATCGACGAAAGGAACGAATCTGACGGGGCCTTTCCACCTACGACTCTGGGAGGGGTCCAGTCCCCCGCTGTCTGATATACAGGGCGGGTGACCCTCGTCGTCGCCGATCTCGTCTTCGCTGAGGACGGCTGGCACTCGCGCCACGGGTTCGTCATGCAGGGCGGACGGATCCTCGCCACCGGGGAGCCGGCAGATCTGACCGAAGCGTTCCCGGAGCACGAGCGGGAGGATTGGGGCGAGGTGGCCGTGCTGCCCGGCACCGTGAACGGCCACGGCCATTCCTTCCAGGCCCTGCTCCGCGGCTTCGGCGACGACCTCACCTTCATAGGATGGCGCGACCTCGTCCTGTACCCCTTCGCCGAGCGGCTGGATCGGGAAGCAATCAAGACGGGAGCTCTCTTGGACTTCGCTGAGATGGCGAAATCCGGCATCACCACGGCCGTCGACTTCTTCTACCTCCACGACCACGGCAACGAGAACGCCATGGCGGTGGTGGAGGCAGCCCGAGAGATCGGGATCCGCGTGGTCCTGGCCCGATCGATGTACGACTGGACGGGCGCCCCCAAACGCTTCCAGGAAACCCCCCGCGAGTCGGAAAGAAACTTCCTGCAGCTGTACGGCGAGCTGCGAGGCAACCGCATGGCCTTCGCTCAGCCGGCCCCACATTCGATCCACGCCGCCAGCCCCGAGATGATCCAGGAGGGAGCCAGGCTGGCCGCGGAGATCGGCCTGCCGTTCCACATCCACGTGGCCGAGGCCCGCTACGAACGAGAGCAGTCGATCGAGCGACACGGGGCCACCCCGGTCGCATTCCTGGACTCGTTGGGCGTGCTATCCGAGCGCGCGCTAATGGTCCACTGTGTGTGGGTGGACGAGCATGACCTGGCGATCATGAGCGACCGAGGCGTGAAGGTGGTGCACAACCCATCGGCGAACGCGTTCCTCGGCGACGGCATCGCGCCGATCCGGCAGATGCTGGAGCTTTCGATCCCGGTCTGCTTGGGCACCGACGGAGGTTGTACCAACAGCCGCCAGTCGGTCTTCGAGGAGATGCGGATGGCCGCGCTGATGGCCAAGGTCTCTGCCGGCGACGGGTCGGTCCTGGGGGCCGACGAGACCCTGCTCATGGGGACCGCTCGGGGGGGCGAGGCGCTGGGGCTGCCGATCGGACGGATCGCAGCGGACTATGCGGCGGACCTGGTCGTGGTGGATCTCCGAGCGCTCTCGCTGCAGCCGACCAGGACGGCGTCCAAGCAGATCGTGTACGCCATGCAACCCGAGGCCATCAGGAAGGTGATCGTCGGGGGGGAGACCATCGCGGAGAATGGCCGGCTGGCCAAGGTGGACGAGAAAGAGATCGTGGCGAAGGTCCGCGAGGTCACTGCACGGTGGGAGCCCGCCTCCCGGGACGCGTTTGCTCGCCATCCCTGAGCAATGATCGATGACCCGGCCCTGGTCACCGAGAAGGCAGGGCAAGGAGACGCCGAGAGGCCCAGTCCGGACTAGGCCAAGTGGCTCAAGCCATCCTCCCGAGATGGCGATGGTTAGGTATGCGGGACGACCCGTTCTCCCGGTTCGTCCAGGAGAGCCCGGACGGAGTCCTCATCACACGACTGAAAGACGGGCTCGTCGTGGACGCCAACGAGGCGTTCCTCCGCATGGCCGGGTGGATGCGCGAGGAGATCGTGGGCCGCACCACGCTGGAGGTCGGCCTGTGGGAGGACCCGGCCACACGAACAGCCCTCGTCGAGGAGATCGAGAAGAGCGGATCGGCGACCGGTGTGCTGTTCCGTATCCGCTCGAGCACGGGCGAGCCGAGGATCGTCGAGGCCACCGCCCAGCTCATGGAGCTGAATGGCGAGACCTGCATCCTCTTTGTCCCCCGCGACGTCACCGAACGAGAGCGGGCGGCCGAGGAGCTTCGCCGCACCCACCAGATGCTCAGAGCGACCATCGAGTCCACGGCCGACGGGATCCTGGTTGTGGACAACAACGGCCAGACCACCTACACGAATGCCCGATTCGCCGAGATGTGGCGCATTCCGGAGAACCTCCTGGCCACGAGGAGCGACCAGCAACTGCTCGCGTTCGTCCTGGACCAACTGGTAGATCCGGAGGCCTTCTTGTCGAAGGTCCGCGAGCTGTACCTGACGGATCGGGAGAGTTTCGACACGCTCCAGTTCAAGGATGGCCGGGTGTTCGAGCGCTACTCTCGCCCGCTGCTGAACGACGAAGGCATCGCCGGCCGGGTGTGGAGCTTCCGCGACGTCACCGAGCGCAAGCAGACCGAGGAGGCGGTGCGCGCCGCCGAGACCAAATATCGCACCTTGATCGAGCAGATCCCGGCGATCACGTACGTCGATGCGGTCGAAGGACCGGTCACCACGCTGTACATCAGCCCGCAGACTGAAGCCATCCTGGGCTACACCCCGCAGGACTGGTTCGACGATCCGCACCTGCTGTCCAAGAGGATCCACCCCGAAGACCATGATCGATGGCGGGCCGAGGTGGGCAGGTGTGAGAAGACGGGCGGGCCGTTCCGTCTGGAGTACCGCATCCTCGGCCGCGACGGCCGCGTGGTGTGGGTCCACGACGAATCCGTCCTCCTGCGCGACGAGGCAGGCCTGCCCCTCTTCTGGCAGGGCGTCATGTTCGACATCACCGAGCGCAAGCAGGCCGAGGAGAAGCTCGAGCAGGCATGGCAGTGGGAGATGGAAGCCGGGCAACGCCTCCGGGCTCTCGACGAGATGAAGAACACGTTCCTGGAGGCGGTCTCCCACGAACTGCGGACGCCTCTCACGACGATCCTGGGCTCGGCCCTCACGCTCGAGCGTGGGAACGTCCAACTGGCCGGCGAGGAGGGGAGGGACCTGGTCCGGCGGATGGCGGCCAACGCCAGGAAGCTGAACAGGCTCCTCTCGGACCTCCTGGACCTGGACCGGCTGGCCAGGGGCATCGTGGAGCCGAAGCGCCAGCTAACGGATGTGGCCTCGCTCGCTCGTCGAGTGATCGAGGATGTGGAGCATGGAGGCCGGTTGAAGTTGGACCTGGAGCCTGTGGAGGTCTGGGTGGATCCGGCGAAGATGGAGCGGATCGTGGAGAACCTTGTAGCGAACGCCCTTCGGCACACACCGGCAAGCACAGAAGTGTGGGTGCGGGTCCGACCTCAGGGAGGCGGGGTGATGCTCACGGTGGACGACTCGGGACCGGGGATCCCAGAGCCCGACCGGGAAGCGATCTTCGAGCCGTTCCGGCAACTTCCGGGGGACCAGCCCCATTCGCCCGGTGTTGGAATCGGACTCTCGCTGGTCGCGAGGTTCGCCGAGATCCACGGGGGCCGGGCGTGGGTGGAGGACCGACCCGGTGGCGGCGCCTCATTCAAGGTGTATCTGCCCGGACGGGCCGGCGACTCGACGCCGACGTTCGAAGCTCCGGAGATGACGGGGACCGCCAGGACCTGACGGAAACCGTCACTCCAGCCAGGGGAGGCGGACGCCGCGCTCACTTGCTGTCCGCAAGGCCTCCTCGTAGCCTGCGTCCGCGTGTCGGATGACTCCGGTGCCAGGGTCTGTCGTAAGCACGCGCTGCAACCGGCCGGCCGCATCCTCCGTTCCGTCGGCCACCACCACCATCCCCGCATGGATCGAGTACCCGATCCCGACGCCGCCTCCGTGGTGCACGCTCACCCAGTGCGCGCCGGCCGCCGTGTTGAGCAGCGCGTTCAGGATGGGCCAGTCGGCGATCGCATCCGAGCCGTCCTTCATCCCTTCGGTCTCGCGATAGGGCGAGGCTACGCTTCCCGCGTCCAAGTGGTCCCGCCCGATAACGATGGGAGCCGAGACCTGGCCGGTGCGGACCAACTCGTTGAAGGCCAGTCCCGCCTTGTCTCGTTCCCCGTACCCCAGCCAGCAGATGCGCGCCGGGAGACCCTGGAAGGCGACGCGCTCCTCTGCCAGGCGAAGCCACCGAGCCAGTCGTTCGTCGTCTGGGAACAGCGTGGCCACCTCGCGGTCGGTGGCGATGATGTCCGCGGGGTCACCGGAGAGCGCCACCCACCGGAACGGCCCCTTGCCCTGGCAGAACATCGGGCGGATGAAGGCTGGGACGAACCCCGGGTAGGCGAACGCCCGGTCGAAGCCTCCCTCCCTGGCCCCGCCTCGAAGGTTGTTGCCGTAGTCGAACACCACGGCGCCACGGTCCAAGAACCCCACCATGGCCTCGCAGTGCCGGGCCATCGATTCGTAGGATCGCTTGCTGTACTCGTCGGGGCCTGACCGGCGAAGGTCCATGGCTTCCCCCAGCGTGAGCCCGGCGGGGACGTAGCCGCCGACGGGGTCGTGCGCGCTGGTCTGGTCGGTGACGACGTCGGCGGGAAAGTCCCTGCGGAGCAGCTCGGGAAAGACCTCGGCGGCGTTGCCGAGCAGCCCGATCGACACGGCATCACCTGCGGCCCGTGCCCCTTCCACCAGCCTTACTGCCTCATCCACTGAGTCGGTCTCCCGGTCCAAGTACCTCGTCTTGATCCTGCGTTCGATGCGAGCAGGATCGACTTCGAGCACCAGGGCCACGCCCTCGTTCATGGTGATCGCGAGCGGTTGAGCCCCGCCCATCCCCCCGAGGCCCGCGGTGAGGACGATTCGACCTTTGAGGGAGCCACCGAACCGCTGGGCAGCCAGTTCGCCGAGGGTCTCGTAGGTGCCCTGCAAGATGCCCTGGCTGCCTATGTAGATCCACGACCCTGCGGTCATCTGGCCGTACATGGTCAGACCGGCCGCCTCGAGCTGCCAGAACGTCTCCCAGTCGGCCCACTTGGGGACCAGCATGGCGTTGGCGATGAGCACACGGGGAACGGAGAGCTGCGTCCTAAACACACCGACCGGCTTGCCCGACTGGATCAGGAGCGTCTCGTCGCTCTCCAGCGACCGCAGGGCCTTCACGATCTGGTGGAAGGCCTCCCAGGACCGAGCGGCCTTGCCAGTCCCGCCGTAGACGATCAGCTCCTCCGGCCGCTCGGCCACGTCGGGGTCGAGGTTGTTCATGAGCATCCGCAGGGCGGCCTCCTGGGGCCAGGCCTTGCAGGAGATCTCCGTGCCTCGCGGCGCTCGAACTTCAGGGACCCTGGTCACGGCTGCCTCCTGAGCTCCACGATAGGCTTTCGCGCCCCTTCCCATTCAATCAACCGAGGGCTCGCGCCCGCACCAGGGCTGCCGGCGGCAGGCCGGCGAGGTCGCGCCGGAGGTCGGGTAGGTCCACGCGCTGGTTCAGCATTTCGCTCAGGGGGACGCCCAGGGCGGGGCCGCCTGCACCCGGGCGAAATCGTGCCCCCACCAGGATCGTGCCCGGCGCCAGGCGCGCAGGCATCGGCCCCGTGTCGGGCCCCGCGACGAACGCGCCGCGCCCTTCCTGCCACATCAGATCCACGCAGGCATCGGGCAACACCAGGGCCTGCGTCGCGCCGTGGGACGGGATGACCCGAACCCAGAGACAGGCCAGGGCCGAGCTGAAAGCGGCCGGCGGTCCCCATTCTCGATAGCCGGGTGCCCAGGCCATGGGGACGAGTCTCGCATGGCGATGGCCGTTTCGTTCAAGACGACTGATGTGCGGGCGTGGTGAGATGGGGTCATGAATGCCCCCGACCTCGACGCCGCCGCACAGTTTCTGGCTGCGCGTGGCCGAATCCTCGATCGGCGCCGCTTCGAGCGGCTTTTCAGGGGCGGTGAGGCCCTGCCGGTCCGTGACGCCGTCGCCGCCTACCGCAACCCTGATGGCGGGTTCGGGCACGGGCTCGAACCCGACGGCCGGACACCGGCCAGTCAGCCGGCCGCGGTCGAGCTGGCGCTTCGAACCTTGCACGAGGCCGACGCGTGGGAGGACGACCTGGCCCAGGGCGCCTGCGACTGGCTGCAGAGCAATGCGCCGACCGAGGGCGGCGCCTCGTTCGTGGAGCCGACCGTGGAAGGGTGGCCGCATGCGCCCTGGTGGGCTCCCGAGGAAGGCCGACCTGCATCATTGGTCTCGACCGGACAGATCGCCGGCACACTACATGCCCGAGGGGTCGAGCACCCGTGGCTCGACGGGGCCACGGAGCTGCTGTGGTCTCGGATCGTCGGCCTGAAGACCACTGACGCATACGAGATGCGCGGCGTCCTCCGATTCTTGCAGTACGTGCCGGACCGCCCCCGCGCCCACGAGGCCTTCGAGCGAGTCGGACCTCTCCTCTTCGACCACGACCTCGTCACCCTGGACCCGGACGCGGCCGGCGAGATCCACGGTCCCCTGGACTTCGCCCCGGAGCCCGACTCCCTGGCCCGCCGCCTCTTCGACCAGGGAACCCTCGAGGCCCACCTGGACCACCTCGCCCGCGGCCAGCAGGCAGATGGTGGATGGACGTTCAACTGGCCGGCGTGGTCCCCGGCCGCGGAACAGGAGTGGCGAGGATCGGTCACGGTGGACGCTCTTCGCGTCTTACGGGCCAACGGGTGGTGGTAGGCGACTCCCCGAACCTAGCCCCCGTGGTCGTGCGGCTGGGCCACAGTCTCGCCGAGGTCCTCGATCAGACAGCCGTAGCATACGGCGACACCGCATCTCGACTCGTCGCAGAACGAGCAGTAGTCGATGCTGGAGTGGCACTTCAAGCAGGTGAGCTCGGCAGTGGGCTCAGCTTCCGTCGTGCTCATGTTCATGGTTCGTGCTCCCTTTCGTGCTGTTCCCGAAGCTTGTTCGCAGCCTTGGCCGCGTCGGTTCGAAGCAGAACCCCCACCAGCCGCCCATCCGAGGTGGTGATCGGCGAGCTCTCCAGGTCGTGCTCGATCATGTATCGGGCCATCTCCTCGATCCCCACATGCGGACGGAAAGTGCTGGGGCCCGGCCGCATCACCTGCTCCACAGGCTCGTCCTCTCCTTTGTCGAGCTGGTCGTGGCGCAACAGCCCGAGCACGATCCGCTCCTCGTTGACCACGACGCACACGTCCCAGTCTGCCGCGCGAACCCGCGCGCGGACGTCGGCGATCCGCTCGTCGAGGGAACAGGTGGGAACGTCCTTGCGGGCCACGTCACCGGCCCGCGGGCGCTCGGCATCCCGACCCTCGGAGGGGAGCCCCGCGGCGATCCAGTCCAGCTTCCCCGCCTCGTAGTGGTAGACCTCGGTGAACCCGAAGCTCTCGAGCCGCCACGCGGCCCGTGGGCTCATGTCTCAGGCCGAGTCCCAGCAATAGACGATGACGGGGCGAGTGGGATCCAGACGGGTCTTGGCTTCGGATTCGATCTTGCGCAGGGGCAGGTTGATCGCGCCCGGAAGGTGCTCCTCCTCGTACTCCTCCCGAGGCAGGACCTCGACGAGCTGGGCCCCCTCGGACAGGAGTCGCTGGACCTCGTCCCGATCGATGCCCTGCGGCATCAACCCCTCCTTCCCGCGGAGAGCGCTCGGAAGTCCTCCAGCACCTGAGCCGGATGGCCGGCGATGTCGGTCACCCGGTACGCCTTCGCGATGCGCCCCTCGGGATCGATCAGATAAGTCCGTCGCTTCGCGTACCCAGGGGACTGCTCCTCGGGTGCCCGTTTCGTCTCGTACAGCTCCCCAACCTCTCGATCAGCGTCGGATAACAGCCGGAACGGAAACCCGTTGGTTTCGGCGAAGGCCCGATTGTCCTCGGGCGTGTCGAAGGAGACGCCCACGACCTCCAGGCCGGCCTCTGCGAACTCGGGTGCTCGGTCACGGAACCCCCTGCCCTCCATCGTTCAGCCTGCCGTGAACGCCTTGGGGAACCACCACAGGGCCAGCCACCTGCCATGAAAGTCCGTGAGCGAGACCGGCTTGCCGTTCTCGTCTGGCAGTGTGAACTCGGGGGCCGGAGTTCCCTCAGCCAGCATGGCTTGCTCCGTTCACGGTGAACGGGAGTTTACGCTTCGGCGACGGGCCGCTCCTCGCTCACCTGCCCTGCGCGAAGCTGCTTCTGGTACATGTCGAACTGGCAGGCCACAGACATCCCCACCCGCTCGTACAGGGCCGTCGCGCCGGTCTCGTTCTGCGCATCCACGTACAGGCTCGACTTCTGGATGCCGTGGCGGTCGAACTCCGCGAAGGCATGGCGAAGCAGGCTCTCCCCGATGCCTCGCTGTCGCCAGGGCCGGCGGACGCCCAAGGTGGAGACCCAACCGACGTCTTCCGACGTCTTCGATGATCCTGCCGGCCAGAGCCCCGGCGATTTCGCCATCCTCCACTGCGAGGAACCACAAGCTCGGATCGAAGCCCTCCCCCTTGATGCGCATGGCCACCCAGTCGTCGAAGGACCAGGGGACATGGGCGTAGTGGTCGGCGAACGCCTCCTCGAATGCGGCGTGGACGGCTCGCTCGTCCTGACCCTGGACGAAGGTCCGGACATGGATGCCCTCAGGCCACGCTGGGTTCTGGAGACGCTCGGGGGCCAGCTCCACGTCCATGCGCCAGAAGTGCCGGTCGAGGGAGAAGCCCCTGCGCTCCACCAGGTCGTGCGCCGGCCGGTCGGGGGCGGCCACGTCAGTCCGGTGAACGACTCCTTTCCCAGCGGGTGCCAGCGACACGTGCTGCGCAGCTCGCCCTTCCACCGCGTCCAGAAGAAAGGAGCCAATGCCGCGCCCTCGGTGCTCCGGGTGGACCGCTCCCCACCCGTCCAGCTCGCAGTGATCTGCTCGGGCCAGTAACCACGCGTATCCGCAGAGCTCCCCGCCGCACCAGACCAGCCACGTGTCCGAGGCCAGGTCGACACCAGGGACCGACCAGTTGTCCCCGATCTCCTCGTCCGAGGTGTTGGGCCTTCCCCAGTCCCCAATGTCGACTGCGCGCAGCAGATCGCCCACTGCGGTGAGGTCCTCCCATGTCGCCGAGCGGACGGAGTACCCGGGCGGCGGCTTCATCCCTCTTCTCCAGTCCAACTCAGCCCTGGGCGGCTTCCTGGGCCCAGCGGCCGAACGCGCCCCAGAACGGGTCCAGGCCTGGGTGCTCGAGCTGTTGCTCCGTGCCCTCCGCCACCAGAACCGTCCCCCGTTCGCGCTCCAGGACTTCGCCCACCTCCGCCGCCTCGATCCCCTCACTTTCGAGTGCCGACAGGTATCCCTTCGTGTGCTCGGGTCGAACCGTGGCGATGAGCGTCCCCTCAGAGATCGAGATGTAGGGGTCCATGCCCGCGTGGTCGCACACCCTTCGGACCTCCGGGCGGACCGGGATGGCATCGAGCTCCACTCGAAGACCGACCTCAGAGGCCGCCGCGACCTCGGCCAGGCCCCCGATGACCCCGCCCTCGGTGGCGTCGTGCATGGCGGTGACGCCCCGATCACGAAGGCCGTACGCGGCGGCGATCCTCGCTTCCGGGACCACGGTCATCTGGTCGAACAGGGCATCGGCTGCGGCGGCGACCTCCGCCCCGACCTCACGGGCCAGCCGGTCGGGGAAGGTCGCCCCGAACAATGCGGTGGCCTCGATGGCGGCCCCCTTGGTCACCACGATCCGGTCACCTGGGCGGGCCATGGTGGGCGTCACGTATGCGTCATCGGGCCCCAGGGCGATGCAGGTGGCGCCCCCCACCATGGGCCAGGCGCAGCCGTCGTACCGGCCCGTGTGGCCGGTGACGATGGCCACTCCCAATTCCTCGCAGGCCTTCGAGTACGCCTTCCACAGCGTGCCCAGGTCGACGTCGGAGAGCTCGGGCGGCAGGTTGAGGTCCACCGTCATCCATCTGAGTGGCAGTCCGCTCGTGGAGGCGTCCGACGCCAGGATGTGCACGGCGAACCAGGCCGAACGCTCCCAGCCGTAGGCGGGAACGACGAACACGGGGTCGGCGGTGAGGGCCATGGCCACCCCCGGCGCGACTTGCACCACGCCCACGTCCACCCCGTGATGGGGACCGACCAGCACGTCACGGTCCGGGGCGCCGAGTCGCTCCAGGATGACCCGATCGAAGATCTCTGACGTCACCTTGCCGGTGCGCTGTTCCTCCGGATCGTCCATCGCCCCTCTTTCTCCTCAGCCCTGCAGGCGGAAGCCCTGCTGGCGGAGGAAGCCTTCCACGGCGGCCACCAGCTCCCTCGTCGCCTGGACTGGGTCATCTGCCCCTCCCACCGCGGAGATCGCGGCCACCCCCGCCGCCCCCGTCGAGAGAACCACGGGGGCATTCGACGCGTCGATCCCCCCGATCCCCACCACCGGCAACGAGGTTGCCGACACGATGTCCCGCATGCCCTCCAACCCAACCGGCCTGGCTTCGGGCTTCGTCGCCGTGCTGAATACTGTCACGCCAAGGTAGGTGGAGCCCAGGCGTTCGGCTGCCCGCGCTTGCTCGGGCGTCTCCACGCTCACCCCAAGGACCCGGTCGGGTCCGAGTGTTTGCCGGGAACTGGCGACCTCGTCTCCCTGCCCCAGATGAACCCCGGCAGCCCCGCTGTCGACGGCCACGTCGAGGACGTTGTTCACGATGAACAGCACACCTCTGGGACGGCAGAGCGCGGCGATCTCCTCGGCAACCGCCAGCAGTTCTCCTGGCCGGTCCTGGAGCTCGGGCGCTCGGAGCTGAACCGTGCCGGCGCCTCCCTCGATCGCGGCCCGGGCTACATCGAGATGATCTCGCCCGGGCACGACCCCCGACGAGGTCACCACATACACGGCCAGTGAACGCCGGAGATCGCGCATCCCGGTCACGTGGCGGAGAGGATGCGCTCGACCTCTTCGGCGTCCGAGAGGTCGTGAAGCACGGCCTCCGCGCCCAGGGATACCAGATCCTCGTAGCCGACGAGTCCGGTGGCCACCAGCAGGCATCGGGCGCCACCCGCGCGTGCGCAGGCCAGGTCTCGGGCCGTGTCGCCGACCACCCACACCGCATCGGGGTCGATCCGCGCGCCCCGCCGGGACTCCACTTTCTGCAGGGCGAGGGGCACGAACGTTGTTCGGTCCTCGCCGTCGCTCCCGTAGACCCCGACGTCCAAGTCCAGGAACCCATCCAGCCCGAAGGCGCCGACCTTCAAGCGGGCGTTCCCCTCCACATTCCCGGTAAGGACGGTCTGCAGGACACCGGGCCTTTGCCGGAGCCGTTCGAGGAGCGGCCGCACCCCTGGCAGGACCGACCCGTCCAACCTGAGCAGGTCGACCGCGGCTCCCATCTCACGCTCCAGCGCCTGCATCACCGCCGGCAGCCGCCCCCGGGCGTCGTCCGCCGTGATGGCCTGGGCGGCGAGGATCTCCAGAGCGATCTGGGGATCGGTCTTTCCCCCGAACGAGACGCCGTGCTCCCCCGGCTCCCGGCCCAGGGCCGAGGCGATGGCAAGGTCGAACGCCCGCCGGGTGAACGGGCCCCCGGAGATCAGCGTCCCGTCGATGTCCCACAGGATCAGGCGTCGTATGGAGGCCATGTCTGGGCGAGGTTACCTGAGCCGCGTGTAGCGAT
The DNA here is from genome assembly GCA_036505215.1 of Actinomycetota bacterium. Classification (GTDB taxonomy): domain Bacteria; phylum Actinomycetota; class UBA4738; order UBA4738; family UBA4738; genus DASXTW01. The sequence continues at coordinate 49,203 of DASXTW010000139.1, forward strand.
TCGGCCGAACCGAAGGCGACGAGGCGCCCTCGCCCGTACACCTTCCGAACGCGATCGAATCCACGATCACAGCCAAGGGGGTTCGGGATGACCGGCATTCGGAGCAAGGCGGGGATCTTCGGGCTGCTGGTGGGGGCAGCGATCCTGCTCGCGGCTTGCGGCGGAAAGGCGGGATCGGGCAGCGGCACCGGCGGCGGCAACACGAGCAAGAGCGGTGAGCTCGGCACCCGCTTGATCTCGGGGATCGGCGCGGTCCTGCAGGCGCCCAGCGGGTTCACGCTCTACCACCTCACAACTGAGACGAACGGAAAGGTCAGCTGCACGGGGAATTGCGCCTCGACGTGGCCGCCGCTCATCGCCTCGTCGGGGAAGGTCCCGGCGGCTTCCCCCGACGTGGCCGGCCACTTGGGGACGGTGGAGCGGCCGGACGGCAGCCTGCAGGTCACCTTCGATGGCATGCCTCTGTACACCTACGCCGGTGACTCGGGGCCGGGTCAGGCGAACGGCCAGGGTATTGGAGGAGTGTGGTTTGCGGTCACCACGTCGGCAGCATCCAGCTCAAACACAGGCCCGCCGGGATATTGAGGCCGAGTTCTCCCTGCCAATCGCGGGGCGAAGCATGAGGACCACCGGGCCCCCCGGACACATGAGGTCCCCCTGCAAGCGCCAGCGAAGCATGGGGGGCGGCGAGGGGCGGCTGATCGGCCGCCCCTCGTTCGTAGTCCCCTTCGTTTCTGGTTGAACCAAGGCCCCACTGAACCAAACCCCTGCGGATGCCGATACCCACAACGCAACGATTGATGAGGGGGGCATTGCCATGACCGAGCCTGAAACGCTCACAGAGCATTACGACCACCAGACCCACGACGGTCACTATGGCCCCGACGGCCCGGGAGACTTTGCCCACCCGGGGCCTCCCGCAGAGCCCACGCCGCAATCAGTTGCGGAGCAGCTCAATTCGCTGCTGCTCTCGGCGGACGGCGCGGCCCGACGGATCGTTCAGGAAGCCGAGGCCCGGGCGAGGGACCAGCTCGCCGAGGCGGACCAGCGGATCCGCTGGATGGAAGCCGAGGCCGCCAGGATCGCTTCCTGGAGCCGGCAAACCGAGCAGATGCTCCAGGCACTGTCGTCGGCCGTGGGCGAGTTCCGGCGAGACGTCGAAGCGATCCCGCAACGGATCAACGACGCCCTCAACCCGTTGGCGGCCCACGTTCCCGTCCTGGTTCGCCAGATGGAGGAGCTGATGGGTGCCCTGACCCCTCCGCCCTCCAACGGGATCGTCCGCGAGCAATCGGCAGAGGCGGGCTGGAGCGAGGGCTGGGACCAGTCCGGGAACGGCGCTTCCTGATGGCCACGGGCTCGTCCGTCATCGGCGGGCCGGACGAGATCAGCAAGGGATTGTTCGGTTACCGCAAGACAGACGTCGAGCAGCTCCTGTCGGATCGAGACCACATGCTCCGGCAGGCGGAGACGCG
>DASXTW010000140.1:0-12070 GCA_036505215.1 Actinomycetota bacterium
CTGAAGGTGAAGTCGCTGTTCCGGAAACTTCGCAAGCTGGCCGTGCGTTACGGCGGGGTGATCGTCTTCTTCGACGAGGCCGACTCGCTGGGAAACCGAGGGCTCCAGCAACAGGGCGGGCCGTGGGGCGGCTTCGCCACGCCAGCCCCATGGAGTGACAACCCGTCCTGCAGCGGTCTGAAATACCTCAACCCCGACACGGTGTCGCTCCTCATGCGGAGCGCCCTGAGTCCGAGCGACGAGGTCGACTCCCCCAGGCGTATGACCAACCGGTTCTTCATGGGGATGGGCGGCGGCGGCATGGGAACCCTCCAGGCCCTGCTCACCGAGATGTCGGGCCTGAAGAAGCCTCGTGGCTTCTTCAACCGGAGGATCCGTCGCGCTCTGGGGATGCGGCCCAAGCCACCGCCCAAGTACCGGATCCTGCACATGTTCGCCACGAACATGCCGCAGGCCCTGGACGAGGCGATGCTGCGGCCGGGCCGCATCGATCGCATCTACAAGGTGGGCTACCCGTCCAAGGAAGGCAGGAAGCGGACGTACCAGGGGTATCTGGACAAGGTGAAACACGAGCTGAACGGGGAACAGGTCGAGAAGCTCGCCACGATCACTCCCTACGCCACCGGCGCCACCATCAAGGACCTGGTGAATGAAGCGTTGATCCATGCGATCCGTGAGGGACGGGATGTCATCACCTGGCGGGACGTCATGAAGGCGAAGCAGCTCAAGGACCTCGGGCCGCCGGAGGACGTCGAGTACATCGAGCGGGAGCGCCACGCTGTGGCCGTCCATGAGGCGTGCCACGCGGTGGTGGCCTACCGGGCCCGCCATCACCTGAACATCGATATCGCCACCATCGAGAAGGGTGGGACCTACCTGGGGATGGTGGCCTCGATCAAACCTGAGGACCAGTTCACCCACTGGCGGTCGGAATACGAGGCCGACATCATGACCAGCCTGGCCTCGCTGGCCGGCGAGCGGAAGTTCTTCGAGGACGACAGCTCCTCCGGGGTGTCCTCGGATCTGGAGAGCGCAACCATGATCGCCACCCTCATGGAGGGCTACTGGGGCATGGGTTCGACCGTCACGTCGCACGGAGTGACCCACGAGGTCGGGATCGCCGGCGGAGGCAAACCTGGCAAGGGGAAGGGGAAGAAGGAGAGCGATCTCCTCCAGAGCAATCTCGGCGCGCGGATCGAAGCGAACCTGGGCGATCTGCTCGAGCGCACCCGGACCCTGCTGGAGGAGCACCGGCTTGAGGTATTGGCGGTGGCCCACGCACTGGAATCGCACAAGACACTGGCCGGCGACGACGTGGAAGCCATCCTGGACGGGCGGCAGGGCCCTCTGGTGGATGGGCGGCCCTATCACACGCCGGAGTTCACTCAGATGCTGGAGGCCTACCATGCGGAGGCCGCCCATGCCCACAAGAACCATTCGGCCCTGGCGAGCCCGCTTCCGGCGTTGCCACAGCCCGAGCCGGGGGCGACGACCGAGGAAGGCAGCGGCGAGGTCGTTGCCGCCGAAGCCTCTGGCAACGGTGAGATCAGGGCGGAGCAGCCCAACCCGAACGGGCCTTCCAAGGGGGCGTCGGAACGGCCGGTTGAGGTGGGCGTCGGCGAGGCGCCGGATCCCGAACCGGATGAGGAGCAGCGCTAAGAGGCGCTCAGCTGCCGGGCCAGACCTTGAGGCCGTGCAGCGGGCTTTCCTGGCGTACTGGAGGTGGACCGGCGAGCTTCCGGAAGTAGGCCTCCACCACGAACGCCCGGCAGCCCTCCATGGCGTGCCCGCCCAGAGCGGATCCGTCCGGCCCGGACACCACCAGGTGCAGGTGGATGAAGGGCTCCCCGTCGCGCTGGGAGACGTTCCCTACCCCTGAGGCAATCTCCACGTGGCCGGTGGACACAGGCAGATAGTCCTTGATCACCGGATCGAAGTAGCCGAGCTTGGCCTCCTCGAGACCCCCGATCACCTGCAGGGTCGCCGCCTCGAGCCCCAGCTCCGCCACCGCCCGATTGAGCCCTTCGAGAAGGTCCTCCCCCCGTTCGAGGCTCACGAACGAGGCAGACCCGTCGTCCGAGGGATAGAGCTTCACGCCGGTTTCCGAGCCGCGCTCTTCCCGACTTCCGCCAGGAGCTTGCGGGAGGCCTGGGCGATCTCGCCCACGGCCGCTTCGAACGCCTCCTGGTTGGCCCTGGACGGCTGACGGTACCCGCTGACCTTCCGGACGAACTGCAGGGCAGCCGCGTGAATCTCTTCATCGGTGGCCGACTCATCCGGCCGCCGGAGCGTCTTGATGCTTCTGCACATGAGCCCACGATACCTGAGCCGGGAGCAGGCGGGCCGAGCCCAGACCGAAGGTCAGGTGTATCGGATCCGAGGATCCAGGACCGCGTACATGATGTCGGCCACCAGGTTGAAGACGATCACGAACGTCACGGCCACCATCAGCCACGGTAAGACCTGTTGATAGTCGCCGCGGGAGATGGCGTTCACGAAGAAGCGGCCCATGCCCGGATACTCGAAGATGGCCTCGGTGATGATCAGACCTCCGGCGATGGCCCCCACGTCCAGGGCCACCTGGGTGGTGAGGGGGATGAGCGCGTTGCGCATGGCGTGGCGCACGATCACCCGGCGCTCCGTGAGGCCCTTGGCCCTGGCGGTCCTCAGATAATCGCTGTGCAGCACTTCCAGCATGGATGCCCGGATATACCGGCTGTAATAGGCGACGATTTGTACCGACAGGACCAGCATCGGCAGCACCAGGTGGCGCAGTCGATCGAGCAGGTCGAACCCCTGGCTGCCCGGTTTGGTGAGCCCGGCCGTATAGAAGATGGGCTCGGTCAGGTGTAACCACTTCGTCAGGTATACGCCGAAGAGCATCTGCAGCAGCAGGGCGAACCAGAAGTTCGGGACCGAGAGGCCCACGAAGGCGCCGCCCGTGGCCACGTGGTCGAACCAGGAGTACTGGCGGAGAGACGAATACAGGCCGATGCCGATCCCGGCAAGCAGCGAGAATGCGATCGCCACAAGGCCGAGGACGGCGGTGTTGGCGAGGGCGCTGCGGATGTCCGGGAGAACTGGCCGATTCGAAAGCAAGGACTTGCCCCAGTCGCCTCGGGCGAAGTGAGACAGCCACTTCCCGTATTGGACGTACATGGGGCGATCCAGGCCCAGGTCCTGCCTCAGTCGCATGCAGCTCTCGGCAGTCTGCCTGGGGTTGATCCCACATCCCGCCAGCGGATCGATAGTGGTCCGGATCACCGCGAACACCAGGATGCTCGCGAGCAGCAGTACGGGGATCGCGAAAATGAGACGTCGAATAATGAAGCGGAACATTCCGGCCCTCCCTCCGGTCGGCACGACGTCGCGCCAGCGCATGTGGACGATGGAGGCGAGTCGCTCGGGGATCGCGGTCTTCACGAGGTCGGTGAGGATCAGGAGCCAGTAGGCGATGATTCGCCCGGGCCGGCCGGCTCGCAGCTCGTCTCGCAGCCGGTCGCGGAATGCCTGCACCATGTCCCGCTCGTACTCGCGGCGGAACCTCCAAGGGTACGCATGGAGCAACGCGCGATACACGCCGACGTGCCGGTCGATGCGGGTCACGTCGTGTCTCCCAATCCGAGCGCAGGTGGCGTGCCACGGAGGAGCCGCCTGCTCTGGGCCACTCTCACCAGGCGGGCCAGGCGCTCTGCCTCGGCGCCGAGGAGCCGCCGGCCCTCCTGCGTGATGCGGTAATACCGCCGGCGCTCGTCATCGAGCTTCGGGTCGGGGCGGCGAGCGGATTCCACGATCAGCCCCTGGGCGAGCATCTTCTTGATCGAGCCGTAGAGCGTGCCCGGCCCGATGTTGACCTGCCCGTCGGAGAGGATGGCGACTTCGTGCATGATCGCGTAGCCGTGCATCTCGCCCGTGGCCAGGGCAAGGAGGATGTGGAAGACGGCAGGCGAAAGCGGGAGCCGTGGTCGGCCTTGATCCTGCATCGGGGTCGTCCCTCCCGCCTGCGCTCCTGTATCGGCGCCCGATATATCGAATACTGATATAGCTGGGAAACGCGGGAAAGTCAACCGCTGAGGCCCTGGAGCAGGGGGCCTCCTCTGCCCGTACGGGTGGCTCTTGAGAGAATAAGAAAGTGAGCAGTTCCAGGACCTCTCTTGCACCGACCGAGGTCGAGAGGCCCGTCGGCCACGAGGTGACCGAGCCGGCCCGGCCGTGGCTCGTCATCGTCTGGAACGACCCGATCAACCTCATGAGCTACGTCACGTGGGTCTTCCAGAAGCTCTTCGGATACAGCCTGCAAAAGGCGACGAAGCTCATGATGGACGTGCACACCAAGGGCAAGGCCATCGTCTCCAGCGGCACCCGCGAGAAGGCCGAGTTCGACACGTACCGGCTGCATGCGCACGGCCTGTGGGCGACGATGCAGCGGGACTCGTGAGCCGATTCCGCGGCGTGGGGCGGCAGCTTCGATGAACGAGTCACCGGTTCGAGTACGGCGGACACAGCGCGGGGACTTCGAGCTGGATCTTCCTCAAGAGGAGAGGACCCTCCTGCGTTCTCTCCCCCACCAACTCCGTGAGCTTCTCTCTTCGGACGATCCGGCGCTGGAACGGTTGTTCCCGCCGGCCTACCCGGATGATTCGGACCTGCAATCGGAGTACGAGCGGCTGGTTCGGGGAGACCTGACGGAACAGCGACTCGGCTCGGTCGACGTGATGGAGCAGACCATCGATGCCTCACGCGTGAGCGAGGAACAGCTCCTGGCCTGGCTGAGCGCCCTCAATGACCTGCGGCTCATCCTCGGGACCAAGCTGGGGGCCACCGAGGACATTGACCCGGAGGACATCCCCGAGGACGACCCCCTGGCGCCCTCCTACGCGCTCTACTACTACCTGGGCTGGCTGGAGGAGCAGGTCGTGGAGGCCCTGAACACCGGGCTCACCCCAGGAGGGCCGGAGCCAGCTCCCTGAGCACGCCAAGGGGGACCTGCACCGGATCCTCGGTCAGCACCTGCACGGAGACGTGGTCGGCGCCCGCATCGAGATGCTCCACGACCCTCTTGTGGATCGCCTCGACGTCGCCCCAGCCGACGATGGCATCGACGAGTCGATCGCTCCCTCCCTCGGCCAGGTCCTCCTCCGAAAAGCCCAGCCGGAGGAGGTTGTTCGCGTAGTTCTCGAGCTTCAGGTAGTGCTGCATGTGGCCCCGGGCGATGGTTCGTGCCTTCTCGGGGTCGCGCTCCAGGACAACCGCCTGCTCGGGCGCCAGGATCGGGTTGTCTCCCAGCGTTTTCCTGGCTCTGACGGTGTGTTCGACGGGGACGAAATACGGGTGGGCACCCGCCGCGCGCTCGGCTGCCAGACCGAGCATCTTCGGGCCGAGGGCCGCCAGCACCACCGGAGGCGGGGCGGTGGTGTCCCGCACCGGGTACCGAGCGGCGTCCATGGCTTCCAGGTATCGCGACATGCGGGTGTAGGGGCTCGCGTACTTCGAGGCCCCTCGCCGTTCGACGCTGGTGCGATGGCTCACGCCGATGCCCAGGAGGAATCGGTTCGGGAAGGCCTCGGCCAGCATCCTGGCTCCGTTGGCCATGGCCACGGGGTCGCGGGCCCAGATGCTGGCGATGCCGGTGGCGACGACGATGTCCTTCCCCGCAGGCAGGAGCAGCGCCGCGTGGCTCAGGGCATCCTTGCTGCCCAATCCCTCCGGTATCCACAAGGCCGGGTATCCCAGGGCCTCGATCTGGGCCACGATTTCCTGCTCTTGAGCGATCGGGTGCCGTTCGAGCGAGAAGCTCCACACGCCCACTCGACCGATAGCCTTTCGGGCCTGCGCTCGCAGACTCTCGCTCGTTTCCAACATATCGCTCTCCCTGTGCGGCGGGCCCTGTGGCAGCGTCAGTATGCGCCCGTCCCCGGTCCACGCGGCCCGGCTGGCGGTCGGGCGCCTTGGGGGTGACCACCGATTGACAGTTAGCCGACCACCAACTATCTATCCCACCTGTAGGATCGCAATCTCGACCTGGCATCCGACCTGGCAAAGGAGACCGTGATGTCCCTCTTCGTCGTCAAGCACCAGCACTCGGCCGAGACGTGCCCGGCCGGCGACCCTCAGATGGGGCCCATGCTCGCCCAGTACGTCTCGGCGGCGAACGCCGAGAATTTCGGCATGAAGTTGCACGGCGAGGGTGTGATCAACGGAGGCCACACCCTTTACCTGATCCTGGACGCCCCCGAACAGGGCAAGGTCGAAGAGTACATGACTCCGTTCTCCCAATTCGGAACCGTCGAGGTGCTGCCGGCTTCCCACTGCGAGCAGGTGGTCGCTAGAGCGGCGTGCTGACGCACTCCGGGGGCCTCCTCAGGCCGGCCGGACCTCGACTACGTCTTCGGTCACCCTTGCCTCGTAGACAGCCTGTCGGGCGGACGCCGGTCCCCTGATCACCAGGCCGTCGGTCAGCCGAAAGATGCTGCCGTGCACCGGGCAGGTGACAGTGGGGTTCGGGCCGGACGCCTTCACCACCCCTTTGTGCAGTGGTCCGCCCTGGTGAGAGCAGCGATTGGCCAGGGCGTAGATGCGCTCCCCCGATCGGAACAGGAAGACGTCGACACCTTGCACCTCGGCGCGAACGGCCTTCGCCTCGGGCAGGTCGCCGGCAGCCAGGACGGCCGTCCAGCCATCTCCGCGTGGGGGCTCCATAGATCGACTCTCCTTTTCCGTCCTGGACGGGCAGCCTTAACTTATGAGGCTCGGGCGCACCGCCCGCCAGCCCCGCCCACAGCTGGCCCACAGCATGTTTGGTCAGTATCCCCTATTGACAGGCAAGAGAGGCTGCTGCCAGTCTCATAGCCCATGGGCGAGGGGGAATCGAGGCGGGTCACCCGCCGGGAGCTGTTCGGCGTGGCCTGGAAGGCCGGCGTCCTGGGCTCCACGCTCCTCCTGCCGAGCTCCCTTCGCGAGACGGTCCTTGCCGCTCCCCTGTCGGCGGGCAAGAAGGACCGCAACAGCATCGTCATCCGATGGAACGCCGCGCTGCTGCAGGGCGTCCGGGAGTCGAGGATCGGGCCTCCCATGGTGTCGAGGGCGCTGGCCGTAGCCCACACGTCCGCCTTCGATGCCTGGGCCGCCTACGACAAGGTGGCCCTGGGCACGCGCTTGGGAGGGGCCCTGAGGCGGCCGGCCAACGAGCGGACGCTGGCCAACAAGAGCAAGGCGATCAGCTTCGCTGCATATCGGGCAGCGGTTGACCTGTTCCCCGGCAGCAAGGGAACCGTGTTCGACCCCCTCATGGCGGAACTCGGCTACGACCCCGCGGACAACTCCACCGACCCGGCAACGCCGAGCGGTGTGGGCAACCTGGCCAGTGCCGCCCTCCTGGAGTTCAGGCATCACGACGGATCGAACCAGCTGGGGGACGAGCCGGGAGGGCAGCCGGGAGTCCCCTATTCCGACTACACGGGCTACAAGCCGGTGAACGATCCGATGGACGTGAGGGACCCACGGACGCCGCTGGATCTGGGTACTGTGCACGACCCGAACCGCTGGCAGGCGCTTCGTTACATCGACGCCTCGGGGCGCGACGTCACGCCCGGATTCATCGGACCCCACTGGGGGCTCGTCGTCCCGTTCGCCATGACGTCCGGCGACCAGTTTCGGCCCGACGAGGGCCCGGCCAAGTACGGCTCCGATCTGTACTCCGCGCAGGCCAAGGCGCTGGTCGACGTCAGCGCCGGGCTGACCGACGAGCAGAAGATGATCGCCGAGTTCTGGGCGGACGGCCCCCGCTCGGAGCTGCCTCCCGGTCATTGGGACCTGTTCGCCCAGTTCGTAGCGGCCCGGGACCACCACGGCGACAACGAGCGAGGCGTGGACCTGGACGTGCAGCTCTTCTTCGCCCTCACCAATGCCATATTCGACGCCGGGATATGCACGTGGGACAGCAAGCGTGTCTTTGACTCCGTGCGGCCCATCACCGCTCTGCGGTACCTGTACTTCGGGCAGAAGATCTTCGCCTGGGCCGGGCCCTATCAAGGCCCCAAGTTCATCGACGGCGAGACGTGGTTCCCGTACCAGCCGACCACATTCCCGACGCCGCCCTTCGCCGAGTATCCATCCGGACACAGCTGCTTCAGCGGGGCCGGGGCCGAGATCCTCAAGCTCTTCACCAAGTCGGACCGGTTCGGCGGCTCGGTCACGTTCCCGGCCGGCAGCTCCAGGATCGAGCCGGGCGCCGTCCCCTCCGAGGACCTCACGCTGTCCTGGCCGACGTTCTCCGATGCGTCCGACGAGGCCGGCGTCTCCCGACGCTACGGTGGGATCCACTTCGAGCAGGGCGACCTGGATTCGAGACATCTCGGGCGGCTCGTGGCCCGGCAGGCCTGGGACAAGGCGCAGTCGTACATCCGTGGCCACGCCTGACCGGAGAGGGATTGCGTCGAAGCCGGACTTATGGCGACCCGGAGGCGTGCCCGGCCGCCGAGAGGCTCGCAGATAGGTCGACGGTGGGCTCGGGCGCGATGCGATTCGGCAGCGTGACGGTGAACCGGCTGCCGTGGCCCGCCTGGCTCTCCACCGAGATCTGGCCTCCCAGGGCAGAGACGAGCAGCTTCACCAGGTAGAGTCCCAGGCCGACACCGCCTCGCTCCCTGGTAGAGGAGCTGTCTGCCTGCCAGAACGGCTCGAAGATCCGCTCCCGCTGATGAGCAGTCATTCCGATTCCTCGGTCGACCACATCGAACTCGATCCCATCGGTCCGGGGGCGCGCCGAAATGGTGCAGGCAGTGCCGGGAGGCGAATACTTCTCCGCGTTCGACAAGAGATTCGCCAGGATCTGGCCGACCATGCCTCGGTCGCCGACCATGCGCGGGAGATTCTCGGGCAAACGGAGCTCCACCGTCATGTGATTCGGGTCGATCCGTCCTGCGGCCTCATGAGCCAGAACGGAGAAGTCGAAAGACTCGATGTGGGGCTCCGCCCCGTGGCCCTCCAACCGAGCGGTCTGGAGGAGCTGGTCGACCAGTTGGAGTAGTCGATCTCCCTGGCCCTCCAAGCGGGCCAGGAACTCGTCCCGCAGTTCTCCGTCCGAAGAGAACTGCGGCTGCCGGAGGCTCTTGGCCACTCCGATGATCGTGGTGAGGGGGGTGCGCATCTCATGGGAAGCCGTGGAGATGAACTCGCTCTTCATCCGGTCCAACTCTTGAAGCCGCCGGACCGACTCCTGTTCGCGTGAGAGCAGCCTCTTCAGCTTCACGGTCTGGTCGCGCAAGACCCGCCCGGTCCGGTAGGCGATGGGCAGTAACAGCACGTAGAGGAGGACGAGACCGACCGCCAGGAGCAGGTAAAGCTTCTGAGCATCGCGGTTGATCGCTGCCGCGATGGGACGATACGGCAGGTAGATCTCAAACGCGCCGGCCGGCTCTTCGTCGCCGGCGAACACCAGGGGGACATACACCTCGAGCAGGTCGCCGTACTGCTCGTAGACTTTGAACGTTGGGTCGACCTTCTTCTCCGCCCTAGCCCCATCGAACAGCTCCGAGGCCAACTCCCCCTCCAGTGCCTCCTCGAGCTCCTCGTTGCCGGGGAACGTACGGCCGATAAGGCTGTGATCCTCCGAATAGATAACCTTGGCGTCGCGGCCCCAGATCCGGACCGACGCGACCTCCTTTCCGAGGAGGTTGGTGCGGAGCGCTCCGTCCACGGCCTCGAGCCTCTTCGTGCTGAGACCTACGTTCAGGTCCGCGGGTGAGAACAGGGGCTGGATGCCCAATCGGGCAACCAGCTGCGCAGCCTGCGTGGCATTCTCCAGTGCCCGATCGCGGATCTGGGACTTGAGATTCTCCGCCAGGATCAGGCCCAGGAGGACGGTCGGGATGAGGCTCAAGATGGCGAATTTCCCTACGAGGCTGGTCCTGGCGTAGGAAACCTTGGAGAACAGCCTCCCCGAGAGCCGAGAACGGCGCTCTGGAGCGGATGACATCAGGTGGGTGGAGGGACGGTGCCGGAGGCTCGTCATCACGCGGCTCGCTTGTGGCGGTCAGGGTTGACCTTGGTCCTAGCCCCTGTATCGGTCCTGTCCGTCCAGACCTTGACGGAGTTGCAGGGCTACCCGGACAGGCCTTTGGCCTTGGTCACCGCGGCAAACGCGTCCAGGCGCCCTTCCCCCCACACATTGTTGTTTCCGGCTGAACCTCCGCAGGTCAGGTCGCTCACGTCAACGGCCGTCTGGTCCAGGACGGCCCTTGTCGCGGGGATGTCCCGCCGGAAGGAAGGGGCGCCGGCCCAGATCAGGGCCACCGTGCCGGCCACGTGGGGCGAGGCCATGGAGGTCCCGGTGAAGTTGGCATAGGTGCTGGGCGGCACACTGCTTCGGACGTTCACCCCGGGGGCGGCGATGTTCGGCTTGACGATGCCGCCGAAGGCGGACGGTCCCCGGCTGGAGAACAAGGCGATGTCGCCGATGTTGTTGAACGCTCCGGCTGCGTAGCTCTCGGGGTAGTCACCCGGTGAGTTCGAGGTACCGCAGCCGGGTCCGCTGTTCCCGATGGCGAACTGCGGGAAGATCCCCGAGGCGACCCAGGCCTGCACCGTGGCCCGGTAGAACGTGTTCCCAGGGCCGATCGCCCAGGAGTTGTTCACCACGTCCGGGCGAAGGTCCGGCCGGGGGTTCTGGCCGTTGAGGTCCTTGGGTGCCAGCATCCACTGCCCCGAGGCCAGGAGAGCCGAACCCGAGCAATGGTTCGTCTCGCACCCTTTGGCGGTCATCCAGTAGGCGCGTGGGGCCACGCCGATCTGGTTCGAGCCTCGATCGTCGCCGACCATGGTGCCCATGGTGTGGGTCCCGTGGCCGATGTTGTCACAGGGAGTCTTGCCGTCCGCCGAGCACACCTTGGAAGGATCGAACCAGTTGTAGTTGTGGTTCGCGGAGAGGCACATGAACGGGCAGCTCAGTCCCCGGTACTGCTTGACGAGGGCGGGGTGGTTCCACTGGACCCCGGTGTCGATGTTGGCCACAACGATGCCTTCACCCCGGTCGTTGTAGGTCGACCACACCTGTGGGGCGTTGACCCGCTGGATGTTCCACTCGACGGCCGAGACCCTGGCGCTCCGGACCGGGGTTTCGATCCTGGCCGACCAGTCCGGCACGACCCGGGCCACCTCCGTCCGGGCGGCCACCGCCGACAGGATGTCAGCCTTGGACGTGATCCGGATGGCGTTGGTGATCCAGAACGCTCTGGCGGACACCCGGCGCGCCTTCAGCAGGGACTGGAGCCCCCGCTGGCTGGAGCTCGCCACTGAGTTCAGCCGGTCGTAGACGTACCAACCCCGGGCCGTCCAATCCTTGATGGAGGCCGCACCGGACAGATCGGCCCGCGACCGCAGGATGGCCCAGTAGGTCGCGGTCCTCCCCCCGGAGATAGAACGCAGGACGCGGGAGTCGACCTTCGGCAGCCCTGATGCGGAAACGGATGGGGGCGCTGCGGCCATGACCAACCCGATCGTCGAGGCCAGAGCGAGGAGTGCAGCTACGGCCCTACGCGGCCGAGAACTACGTCGCAGAGGCATGCTTCTCCCCTCCCCTCGTGGTCGATCCCGTGTGGATCGACAGGCGGCTGAGGCGGATGCTACCCGGCATCGGCGAACGGGGCGAGACTCTCCTACGCCCTCGTGCCTGGGCACTCGATCGATGAAAGGGGCCTCGGCTCGCTCCCGAGCCGAGGCCTCCTTTCCTACGTATTCGGTTACGTCAGCGGCGTTTCGCCGTGACGGAGTTGCAGGGCTAGCCGGACAAGCCCTTGGCTTTCGTCACCGCGGCAAACGCGTCCAGGCGCCCTTCGCCCCAGACGTTGTTGTTCCCGGCTGAGCCTCCGCAGGTCAGGTTGCTCACGTCGATGGCCGTCTGGTCCAGGACGGTCCTGGTTGCGGCGATGTCCCGCCGGAAGGAAGGCGCGCCGGCCCAGATCAGGGCCACCGTGCCGGCCACGTGGGGCGAGGCCATGGAGGTTCCGCTGAAGTTGGCGTAGCCGTTGATCGGCACGCTGCTCCGCACGTTCACTCCGGGGGCTGAGACGTT
>DASXTW010000141.1:0-22939 GCA_036505215.1 Actinomycetota bacterium
TGGCAACCCGCATCGGAGCCGCGCCGGGCTGCGCGGTCCGCGGCTGGACCGAAGGCCGCGGTCAGGGCAAAGGGTGCGACGCCGGCCGGCGAGCCACTGTTCGAGGCCCTCAGAAGGTGGCGCCGAGACCGCGCCGAACGAGATAGCGTCCCCGCCTACGTGGTGTTCCACGACTCGACCTTGGCCGAGATCGCTTCGCGCCGCCCGCGAACGCTGTCCGATCTCCGAAAGGTCTCCGGCGTTGGGCCTGCAAAGCTCGAGCGGTACGGACAGGAGATCCTCGCGGTCCTCGATGGAACCTGACCGGATCCGAACGGTCGTCAGGCGTCGGTGGCTCTTCGGCGGACCCCCACGGCCAGTGCTACCTGGGTCAGATCCGACCGCAGTGCATCCAGCGATGCCTGGAAGGCGTCCATTCTCTGCTCCAGCCTCTCCTCCAGCCGATCGATCCGCTGTTCCTGCGCATCGAACCGCCGGTCAATGGCTTCGAACCGCCGGTCGATGGCCTCGAAACGTCCCAAGCCAGGCCAGGATGAGGCCAACGGTTGCAACGACGGCTGCGTTGATGGCGGTGCTGACAACCTCCATCGATCGGCCCCCTCCGGGGGGAGGAAAGCCGCATTCCTCTCTTGGCGAAGGGTGGCACCCGCCGCTGACACCACCGCGACCGTACTGCAAGGGTCGAGCAGCCCCCCCGGCTGCCAAGGTGGCGACTACTTTCCACCACGTCGACGGCCACGACATCGCTCGCGTCCACGTGGAGCCCGTCGGGGCATCCCATCGCCCAGCGCTGGGGACGAGCATGACGATCCCGTCAACCGACCATGGGCGTGACGTATTGAGCGCGTTACGCGAAAAGGTATAGCGTCCGCTCATCGAGCGGACGACGCGGCTGGCTCGTCGCCCTCGCTGCCTGCGGAGGGAGAGGGGAGCATCGATGGTCCCCGTGGAGCAGGGTCAAGCCGGCACGGCTGGCCCCAGGCACTCCGGTGCCCCTCGGTACGCGCGGGCGAGATTCCTGTTCGCGAAGCCGCTGGTGCAGGACACGCTGATCGCCGTCCTGCTGACCGCGGCGTCACTGGTCGGTGTCGTGACGCACCTCCAGGTTGATATCCCGGAGGGCGGAAGCGACGTGAACGGACGGGGTCTCGATACGCTGGGCATCGGCCTCATCCTGCTCCAGACCATTCCGCTCATGTGGCGGAGAAGAGCCCCGGTCCTGGTCCTGTCGATGACCGCAGCCTCGTTGTTCCTTTTTTCTCTCCTGGGCTACTTCCGGTCCCTCGCCGCGTTCGGCTTCCTGGTGGCTCTGTACACCGTCGCTGCGCACCGGGAACGGCGCACGTCGATACCGGCCGGTACTGCGTGCGTGGTGGTCGTCTTCTTGATCCTCTTGATGGGGAAAGAGGCGCTCGAACCGGACGCGCTCATCGCGGAATACCTGTTCGTGGGCGCTGCATGGTTCCTCGGGGACGGCCTTCGCATCCGGCGCGGCCAGGTCCTGTTGTTGGAGGACCGGGCCACCCGGTTGGAGCGAGACCGCGAGGAGCAAACCCAACGAGCGGTGGCTGCTGAGCGACGGGTGATCGCTCGCGAGCTCCACGACGTGGTGGCGCACAACGTGAGCGTCATCGTGGCCCAGGCCGGGGCGGCTCAGCGGATCTTCGGCAGCCAACCCGAGGAGGCGCTCACCTCTCTCGGGGCTATCGAACACATGGGTCGTGAAGCGCTGGTGGAGATGCGGCGGTTAATGGGGTTCCTCCGGACGGACACGGACCAGGAGGCGACGCGATCGCCTCAGCCGGGGCTGAACAACCTCGAGGCTCTCGTCGGTCAGGTCCGGGAGACGGGTATCCCCGTCATGCTGAGGATCGAGGGGATTCTCCGAGCCGTCCCCGCCGGCCTGGACCTCTCCGCCTTCCGCATCATCCAGGAGGCGCTGACCAATATCGTCAAGCACGCCGGCCCGGCCCGGGCCGAGGTGGTCGTTCGGTACGGGGAATCTCGCCTGGAACTCATGATCGCCGACGACGGGTCCGGTCCCACGAGCGACCCCGATAGCACCCGGCCGAGATACGGACACCTCGGCATGCGCGAGCGCGTCGCTCTTTTCGGGGGCGAGCTCCGAGTGGGAGCGGGACCGCGCGGGGGCTACCAGGTCGAGGCATCTCTGCCGCTGGACGGGAAGACGTCGTGACCATCCGGGTCCTGGTCGCGGATGACCAGCCGCTCATGCGAACCGCCTTCGACATGACTCTCCGGGCGGAAGAGGACATAGAACTCATCGGCGAAGCAGCCGATGGAGCGCAAGCGATCGAGCAGGCCCGACGCCTCCGACCGGACGTCGTCCTCATGGACATCCGGATGCCCATCTTGGACGGGGTGGAGGCCACCAGGATTCTGGCAGCCGAGGACAAGTCGATCAGGATTCTGATCCTCACGACTTTCGACATCGACGAGTACGTGATCGAGGCGCTTCGGGCGGGAGCCAGCGGCTTCCTTCTGAAGGACGTGCGGCCCGATGAGTTGGTCCTCGCCATCAGAGTCGTAGCAAGAGGCGACGCTCTGCTCGCTCCGTCCGTGACTCGCCGGCTCCTGGACGCGTTCGCCGCATCGCTTCCTCCCGTTCGCCCGCACAAAGCCAACGCTCTGCAAGCGCTGACTCGAAGCGAGCTCAGGGTGCTCACGCTCGTGGGGAAGGGCCTCTCCAACGAAGAGATCGCGAGGGAGCTCTTCGTGGCCGACACCACGGTACGGACCCACATCCGGCACATCCTGGACAAGCTCGACCTCCGTGACCGCGTGCAGGCCGTTGTGTTCGCATACGACACCGGCCTGGTCCAGCCAACTCCCCGCTAGACACGCGGCCCTGGCGGCACCACACGTCGTCTCCCCGGACGACGACGATTCATCGCAAGGGATGACGACGGATCGTGCCCCGGCCTCATACCGTGCCACCCAGTCAAGCGAGCCAAACGACTTGCGGCCAAATGGTTCGCGCTGGGCTCACCACCCAATCCATGGAGGCGAACATGACGGTACAGGGGGGCCCCTAGTCATGGTGCGCTGGATGGTGGGGTCGAGCCTGAGGGCCCGACGCCTGGTCGTGGCTCTATCTGCAGGGGTGCTGCTTCTCGGAATTTCGCAAGTCCGGGACATGCCTGTCGACGTCCTCCCCGAGTTCACGCCGCCGACCGTGGAGGTTCAGACCGAGGCCCTCGGGCTCTCAGCGGCGGAAGTTGAGCAGTTCATCACCGTTCCCTTGGAGCAGGATCTTCTCAACGGGGTGGCGTTCCTCGACGAGATCCGGTCTGCGTCGGTTCCCGGGCTGTCGTCGATCCAGATGATCTTCGAACCGGGAACCGACCTCCTCGACGCCCGGCAGGTGGTTCAGGAGCGTATCTCGCAGGCCCAAGTCGCGCTCCCGGGCGTGCAGTCGAGGCCGCCGCAGATGCTCCAACCGCTTTCCTCGACGAGCCGGGTCATGATGATCGGCCTCTCGTCGGACGAGCTGTCCACGATCGACATGTCGCTTCTCAGTCGCTGGACGATCGGGCCGCGGCTGCTCGGTGTGCCCGGCGTGGCGAACGTGGCCGTCTGGGGCTTCCGGGACCGACAGCTGCAGGTGCTGGTTGATCCCGAGCGGTTGCGTGATCACGGCGTGTCGCTCCAGCAGATCGTGGAGACCGCGGCGAACGCGCAGTTGGTATGCCCGCTGACCTTCGTCGAGTGTTCCACGCCCGGCACCGGAGGTCTTATCGAGACGCCCAACCAGCGCATCACGGTCCAGCACAAGGCTGTCTTGGGGACGCCGGAGGCCCTCGCCCAAGTGCCGATCGAGGATGTGGAGGGGAAGTCGCTTCGGCTGGGTGACGTGACGCAGATCGTGGAGGATCATCAGCTGCTGATCGGGGACGCGGTCGGAACCGACCTTCTGCTGGTCGTGGAGAAGTTCCCGGCGGCGAACACGCTGGACGTGACCCAAGGAGTGGAGGACGCCCTCGACGCCCTCCGGCCTGGTCTGTCCGGGGTCCAGATCGACTCCTCCCTCTACCGACCGGCCACCTACATCGAGACGTCGCGGAGCAACATCGCGGCGGCCCTTCTGATAGCGGCGCTGCTGGCGGTGCTGGCCCTCGGAGTGTTCCTGTTCGAATGGCGGACGACGCTGATCGCCACGGTCGCCATCATGCTCTCGTTGACAGCCGCAGGGATCGCGCTCTCCCTCACGCAGGCGTCACTCAACGCCATGGTCGTGGCGGGACTCGTGCTCGCTCTGGTGGTTGTGGTCGACGAGGCGATCATCGACGTGGAGAATCTCGCAGGGCGCTACCACGCATATCGCAGCCATGAGGGCGAGCGCCCACCGGTCATGGGAGTTCTCCGAGAGGCTGCGCTGGAGATGCGCAGCGCTTCAGCCTACGCAGGGCTGATCATCGGCGTGTCTGTGATCCCGGTCTCCTTCACAGAGGGCCCGTTCGGAGCGTTCTTCCCTTCCATCGGGTTCTCGTACGCGGTGACCGTCCTTGCGTCGATGTTGGTTGCGGTGGCTGTCACGCCGGCCCTGGGTCTGTTGTTGCTGCCCAAGGCGCCCATCGCGCGTCGAGAGTCGCTCGTCGTCCGGTGGCTCCGGCCGCGATACACGGGCGTCCTGTCGCGCTTTCTCGGCTCAGCGCGCCCCGCTTACGTCACGGCCGGAGTCCTCCTGCTGGCTGGGCTCCTCGCGGCGCCATTCCTCACTCGAACGACGGTTCCGTCGTTCAACGACACGAACCTACTGGTCCACCTGAACGGCGAGACGAGTACGTCCCTCCCGGAGATGCGGCGAGTCGTGGCGCGGGTCGAGCAGGAGTTGCGGTCGATCCCGGGGGTCAGCGACGTCGGCGCCCACGTGGGTCGCGCGGTGCTATCGGATCAGGTGGTTGGCGCCAACGCTGGCCAGCTGTGGGTCACCGTCGACCCCGAGGCTGACTACAGCGCGACCGTGGCCGCCATCGAAGAGGTCGTGGGCGGCTACCCCGGGTTGGAGAGTGATGTGACGACGTATCCGGAACAGCGGATCGAAGAGGTCCTCTCGGGGCCCGAGGCGCCCGTCGTCGTTCGCATCTACGGCCAGGACCTGGAGGTCCTCCGCAGCAAGGGGGAGGAGGTGCGACAGATCCTCTCAGGGATCGAGGGCGTCGTCGATCCGCACGTGGAGCTCCCTGCTCAGGAACCGACCTTGGAGATCCAGACCGATCTTGCCCTCGCCGAGCGCCACCGCATCAAACCAGGTGACGTGCGTCGCGCTGCCGCCACGATGTTGTCGGGGATCACCGTCGGGAGCCTGTTCGAGGAGCAGAAGGTGTTCGAGGTCGTCGTGTGGGGGACGCCGGAGACCCGCAGCAATCTGAGTAGCATCAACGAGCTCCTGATCGACACGCCCGGCGGAGGCCGGGTCCGTCTGGGCGACGTGGCCGACGTGCGGATCGCATCGTCTCCGACCGCCCTGCGGCACGAAGCCGTGTCGAGGTACGTGGACGTCGTGGCGGACGTGTCGGGACGCGATTCGGGCTCCGTGCTGGCCAACCTCGACGACCGACTCCAACAGGTCGACTTCCAGCTCGAGTACCACGCGGAGGTGCTGGGGGAATTCGCGGAGCGTCAGGCCGCTGGGCGGCGCGCCCTCGGCTTCGCCGTGGCCACCGCGATCGTCATCTTCCTCCTGCTGCAGGCGGGTCTCGGAAGCTGGCGCCTGGCGGCGCTCGCATTCGTAATGCTGCCCCTCGCTCTGGTAGGCGGCGCGATCGCCGCGTTTATCGATGGTCGCACGGTCTCGGTCGGCTCGATCGCCGGGTTTTACGCGGTCCTCGGGATCGCCGCGCGTCAAGTCATCGTGCTGCTCAGCCACTACCGACGCCTCGAGCGGGATGGAGAAGAGCCATTCGGCCCTGAGCTGGTGCTGCGCGGAGCGCGTGAGCGACTCACGCCCATCCTGACGTCGGGGTTCACAACCGCGCTCGCGTTCGTGCCTCTCGTGATCGCGGGGGGCATCGCGGGGCTTGAGATCGTCCACCCGATGGCCATCGTCGTCGTTGGCGGCCTCGTTACCTCGACGCTTCTCGTCTTGTTCGTCGTTCCTGGTCTGTACCTGCGATTCGGGTTGATTCCCGAAGCCGGAACCAGGGAGGTGTCAGTCGAACGTCTGATCGACCTTACGAAGCAAGAGGAGAGGGAGCTGGTCGGAGGAGGAAGCTAGATGCGACAGGATCGATGGGTGGTCGTGGCGTTGGTCGTCGTTGGCCTTCTCGTGCCGGCTTGTCGGGAGGCGTCGAGCGGCGGTGCGAGCTATGAGGAGCCTGCGGCAGTCGAGCCGATCGAGGGGACGGACCGGGTTCGCGTCATCCTGACGGAACAAGCAGCAGAACGGATCGACCTGCAGACGGCCTCGGTCGAATCGGCTGGGAACGGGACGCAGACCGTCATCCCGCACGCCGCCGTGTTCTACGGGCTGGCCGGCGAGACCTGGACGTACACCAGCCCCGAGCCGCTGACCTTCGTCCGCGAGCCCATCACCGTGGACCACATCGATGGGGACCTGGCGTATCTCTCGGACGGCCCGCCGGTGGGCACGGAGGTCGTGACGGTCGGGGCGGCAGAGCTGTTCGGGGTCGAGACCGAAGTCGGTAAGTGATCACGAAGGGACAACTCCAGCCATGATGCGCTGGATCGTCGGGACGAGTCTGAAGTTCCGGTTCATCGTGCTCGCGATCGCCGGTTCGATGATGTTCCTGGGTGTGGGTCAACTCCGCCACATGCCGGTCGACGTGTTCCCCGAGTTCGCGCCCCCCCGCGTGGAGATCCAGACGCTGTCCTGGGGGCTCAACTCGGCAGAGGTGGAAGAGCTCATCACCGTGCCGCTGGAATTGGCGCTGAACGGAGTGCCGGGTCTGGAAGTGATCCGTTCGAAGTCGGTTCCCGATCTGTCCTCCATCGAGCTCCGTTTCAAGCCCGGAACCGACCTCCTGGAGGCGCGTCAGGTGGTGTCCGAGCGCGTGGAGATAGTCACTCCCACCCTCCCGACCTGGGCGAGCCCGCCGGTCATGATCCAGCCTCTGTCGTCGACCAGCCGCGTCATGAAGATCGGGCTGTCTTCGGACGAGCTCTCCCTCACCGAATTGTCCATCATCGCGTACTGGAAGATCCGGGCCCGGCTGCTGCGAGTGCCGGGAGTAGCGAATGTCCCGATCTGGGGCGAACGACTCCCGCAGCGGCACGTCGAGGTCGATCCCGCACTCCTACGGAGACACCACATCACGCTGGAACAAGTCATGCGCGCCACCGCAGACGCTTTGGACGCGGGGTTGCTCCGGTTCTCCGACGGGGCCGTAATCGGGACGGGAGGAGTTCTCGAGACGCCCGATCAACGGCTCACGGTCCGGCACGTGCTGCCGATCCTCTCTCCCGAGGACCTGGCCAAGGTGGTCATCGGGGAGAGGAAGGGCGAACCCATCCGCCTCCGTGACGTAGCCAAGGTAGTAGAGACTCAGCAGCCGCTCATTGGCGACGCCGTCATCAACGACGGGAGCGGCCTCATGCTCATCGTCCAGAAGCTCCCGTGGGGCAACACACTGGAAGTCACGCGGGGAGTGGAAGCGGCGCTCGGGGAGCTGCGACCCGGACTTCCGGGGATCAAGATCGACCCCACGATCTTCCGGCCGGCGACCTTCGTCGAAGATGCGATCGACAACCTCTCCGGGTCGCTGCTTCTCGGCGTTCTGTTGATGGTGCTAGTGCTCGGGGCATTCCTGTTCGACTGGCGCAGCGCGTTGATCAGCGCGGTGACGATCCCGTTGTCGCTGGCGGCGGCGGGGCTCGTGCTGTACTGGCGCGGGGCCACCATCAACACGATGGTGCTGGCGGGGTTGATCATCGCCCTGGGCGCCGTGGTCGACGACGCCATCGTCGACATCGAGAACATCGTCCGCCGACTGCGACTGCACCGCAAACAGAGTACCGATAGGTCGATCGCGACCACGGCGAAGGTCGTCTTCGAAGCATCGCTGGAGGTTCGCGGGGCCGTGGTGTACGCGTCGCTGATCGAGGCGCTGGCGTTGCTGCCGATCTTCTTCCTGGAGGGCCTCACAGGTTCGTTCTTCCGCCCGCTCGCGTTCGCGTATGCGCTCGCCGTGCTCGTTTCGCTGGTGGTCGCCCTGATCTGGACGCCGGCCATGGCCCTGATCCTCCTGCGCAACGCCCCGCTCGAACACCGGGAATCCCCGCTCGTGCGATGGCTCCACCGAGGGTACGATCGACTGCTCCGGCCGATCATCCGCACACCGCGTCCGGCGTACGCAACGGTGGCCGTCTTGATGATCGGGGGTTTCCTTACGCTGCCTCTCCTCGGGCAGTCGTTGCTGCCTGACTTCAAAGAGCGGGACTTTCTCATGCACTGGCTGACCGCGCCCGGCACGTCGCTTCCTGAGGAGGTTCGGATCAGCACGCTGGCGAATCGTGAGTTGCTCGGCATCCCGGGGGTTCGCAACGCCGGTTCCCACATCGGGCAAGCCATGCTGGCGGACGAAGTCTACGGAGTCTACTTCGGCGAGAACTGGATCAGCGTCGACCCGTCCGTCGAATACGACAAGACCGTGGCCCGCATCAAGGAGGTGGTCACCGGCTACCCAGGACTGTACCGCGACGTGCTGACTTATCTGAGAGAGCGGGTCAAGGAGGTGCTAACCGGCGCATCCGAGACCATCGTTGTGCGGATCTTTGGCCCCGATCTGGGAGTCCTCCGGGCCAAGGCGGAGGAAGTGAAACAGGTACTCTCCCAGGTCCACGGCGTCATCGACGCACACGTGGAACTCGACGTCGACGTGCCCCAGGCCCAGATCGAAGTCGACCTCGCCGCGGCCCGGCGGTATGGGCTCAAGCCGGGAGATGTCCGCCGAGCCACCGCGACGATGCTTGCGAGCGAAGAGGTCGGCGACATCTTCGTGGACGGCAGAGCCTACGACGTACACGTGTGGACCACGCCGGAGTCCCGCGACAGCGTCAACGACATCCAGGCGCTCCAGATCGATACGCCGGGGGGCGGCCACGTCCGCTTAGGGGACGTGGCCGACGTGCGGATCGCCCCGATCCCCAACTCGATCCATCGGGAGTCACAGTCTCGGATCCTCGATGTGGGCGCCAATCTGGACGGAACGCGGGATCTGGGCTCGGTCGTGGACGAATTCAAGCAGCGCCTCCAGGAGGTCGAGTTCCCCCTCGAGTACCACGCCGAGCTGCTGGGAGAGTACACAGAGCGACAAGCGGCCCAGCGACGCCTGGTGGCGTTCGCGATCATCACCGTCATCGGAATCTTCCTCATCCTCATGGCGTCCGTGGGAAACATCCGCCTGGCCACGCTCGCCTTCGTGACCATGCCGATGGCCATGGTCGGGGGTGTTCTGGCGGCGTTCTTCAGCAGCGCGGTCATCTCGCTCGGCTCGCTCGTCGGCTTCTTCACGGTGCTGGGGATCGTCGCACGCAACGGCATCATGATGGTCAGTCACTATCGGCATCTCGAGGAGCACGAGGGCGAGACGTTCGGCCCTGAGCTCGTCGCTCGGGGTTCCAGGGAACGGCTCGCGCCTATTCTCATGACCGCGCTCACCACAGGGCTGGCCCTCGTCCCCCTCGTCATCACCGGCAACATACCCGGTCAAGAGATCGAGTACCCGATGGCCTTCGTCATCCTGGGTGGCCTCGTCACCTCGACGCTGCTGAACTTGTTTGTGGTCCCTTCTCTGTATCTGCGCTTCGGAAAGTCGGCACGCGTCAGGGTCAGGAGTGGTTGAAATGCGACGTCTTCACGCTGCGTCGATGGTCGGTGCGGTGCTCGTGTTGCTCTGGGCTTCGGCATGTCGGAGTGACGCTTCACGGGATGCGATCGCCGGCGCCTCGAGCACCCCGAATGTCTCCGGCACTCCGGGGTCGCCGGTCGCGACCCCCAGTGAGACACCACCGAAGGAGATCACCGCGGAGGACTTCCAGGCGAACAACTTCGACGATCCAATCACCATCGACAACGAATGGTTCCCCCTGCCGCCTGGCACGCAGTACGTCTACCGGGGCCAGACAATAGAAGATGGCGAACGCACTCCACATCGGGTGATCTCCACCGTCACCGACCTCACCAAGATGATCAACGGGGTACGGACCGTCGTGATCTGGGAGCGCGACTATAGTGCCGGCGAACTGGAGGAGTCGGAGCTCGCCTTCTTCGCCCAGGACAGCGACGGAAACGTCTGGCATCTGGGTCAGTATCCGGAGGAGTACGAGGAAGGGAAGTTGGTCGAGGCTCCCGCCTGGATCGCCGGCCTGAAAGGGGCGAGACCGGGGATCGCCATGAAGGCGGCGCCGCGGTTGGGGACGCCCAGCTACTCCCAGGGGTACGCCCCCCCACCGATCAACTGGGTTGACCACGCCAGGGTGTACAAGACGGGCCAGAAGACCTGTGTCCCCTTCGGCTGCTTCGAGGACATACTGGTGACGGAGGAATTCGAGCCGACCAAGCCGGGCGCATACCAGCTCAAGTACTACGCCCAGGGCGTCGGCAACATTCGGGTCGGTTGGAGGGGCAAGGACGACCAGAAGGAGACCCTGGTACTGGTGAGGGTCATCCAACTCAGCGCTGAGGCCCTAGAGGAGGTCCGCGCCGAGGCGCTGGCGCTGGAGGAGCGGGCCTACCGGGTGAGCAAGGACGTGTACCGCCTCACGCCACCCGCGGAGCATGCGCGCGAGGCCGAATAGGGCTCGGGGCTTCCGGGCATCACGCGGGATCCCACGCCGAGTCTGAGGACGAGCCCGCCCCAGCTCTGCTGGATCATTGCTCCAGTTGAATCCGACTGAACTGATAGGATTTAGTCATGGGGGGCCTGTCGGGGAAGCGGCGCTCCCCGAGGAGTCCGATGGCAAAGACGGAGATTCAGATCGGTTTCAATGCCCAGGTGCTGCAGGAGACTTTGCGGCGCGACGGCAATGGCTTGCTCACAAGCCTCCGCAAGGGCGCTTTCGAGCAGTTCGAGGCGATGCCAATGCCGTCCCCGGAGACCGAAGAATGGCGTTACACCGACCTCCGCGAGTTCGACCTCTCGCGGTTCACCCCGTTCGCGGAGGAAGCCAGAGCCGAGACCCTCGATGACGTGAAGCCCGATCTTCTGGAGGCTGCGGGAGAGGTAGGAGAGCGCAGCGGACTCTCCATCCAGCACAACTCGACGGTGATCACGACCCACATCGATCCGGCCGAAGCGGCCAAGGGCGTGGTGTTCACATCGATCGATGAGGCTGCCCGGACCCACGGAGAGCTGTTGAAGGGTTGGCTGCACGAGGCCGTCCCCACCGGCCGCACGAGGTTCTCCGCCCTCCATGGCGCCTTCCGGACCGGGGGCACGTTCGTCTACGTTCCCGCCGGCACACGCGTGGAGCTTCCCCTGCAGACGCTCGTGTACGTCGATCGAGATGGCCTGGCGGTCTTCCCTCATACCGTCCTCGTTCTGGAGGAAGGGGCCGAGCTCACCTACATCGATCGCTACGTCTCACCCAACCTGAGGAGCGTGCTCTCCAACGCCGTGGTGGAGATCTACGCAGGGCCCAACTCGAAGATCCGTTACGTGGCCTTGCAGGAATGGGGAGACGGGGTCACGCACCTCTCGGTGCAGCGGGCCTTCATCGACCGGGATGCCGACCTCCGCTCGCTGGGGGTGGCGTTCGGCGCCAGCCTGGCGCGAGCCGAGGTCGAGAGCGTGCTGAATGGCGATGGAGGGTCAAGCGAGATGCTCGGGGTGTACTTTGCCACCGGCAATCAGCACTTCGACCACCGTTCGATCCAGGATCACCTCGGATCGCAGACCGCCAGCGACCTGCTGTACAAGGGCGTGCTGAAGGAACAGTCGAGGACGATCTACTCGGGCACGGTGATCATCCAAAAGGGTGCCCACAAGTGCGACGCCTACCAGACCAACCGAAACATCTTGCTGTCCGACAAGGCGAAGGCCGACTCCATCCCCAACCTGGAGATCCTCTCCAACGACCCCGTGCGGTGCGGCCACGCCGCCAGCGTGGGTCCCGTGGACGAGGACACCTTGTTCTACATCCAGACCAGGGGCATCTCCTTCGCGGAGGCCCAGAAGCTGATCGTGTTCGGGTTCCTCCAGGAGGTGCTGGATCGGGTGACGCTTCCGGAGGTCCGGCATGGACTGGAAAAAGCCATCGCTCAGGAGATCGAGAGAGAAGAGCCCTGATGCTGATCGACGTGGCGAGCACGGCGGACATCCCGGAGGGCGAGGCTCGTCGCTTCGTGGTGAACAGGATCGAGATCGCCGTGGCCAATCTGGGCAACGGGACGTTCCTGGCCGTGGACGACATCTGCTCGCACGCCGAGTCCTCGCTGTCCGAGGGAGAGGTCGACGTCGACATGGAGACGATCGAGTGTCCGAGGCACGGCTCGACGTTCGACCTTCGCACTGGTCAGCCGAAGACGCTCCCGGCGACCGTGCCCATCCCTACGTTCCCCGTGAAGGTCGAGGGGGACCGCATCATGATCGAGTTGGAGGGCTAGAGAACATGGCGCAGACGGCAACACGGACACAGACGACGACGCTGACTTTGGAGATCGAGGATCTCCACGTCGAGATTGAGGGCAAGGAGATCCTGAAGGGGATCGACCTGACCGTTCGCCAGGGCGAGGTCCACGCCCTCATGGGGCCGAACGGTTCGGGCAAGTCCACGCTGGCCCAGGTGCTCATGGGCCGTACCAGCTACATCATCACGCGGGGAGCCGTCCGGTTCCGGGGCGAAGACATCACCAGGTGGACCCCGGACAAGCGGGCCCAGCACGGCCTGTTCCTGGCGTTCCAGTACCCCACCGAGATCCCGGGGGTCTCGGTGGTCAACTTCCTGCGCTCCGCGTACAAGGCGGCCAAGGGGGAGCAGATCTCCGCGCTGGCCTTTCGCAAGCGGCTCAAGGAGAAGATGAACCTTCTCGGCGTGGAGGACCAGATGGTCGCCAGATACGTCAACCAGGGGTTCTCAGGCGGGGAGAAGAAGAAGAACGAGGTGCTCCAGCTGGCGGTGCTCGAACCAGACATCGCGATCCTGGACGAGACCGACTCGGGGCTGGACATCGACTCGTTGAAGGCAGTGGCGAACGGGATCGACCAATTGATCGGCCCCGACCTGGGCGTCTTGCTGATCACCCACTACCAGCGCATCCTGAACTACATCACACCGGACAGGATCCACGTCATGATGGACGGGAAGATCGTGCAGTCGGGCGGTCCAGAGCTGGCGCACGAGCTTGAACAGAAGGGGTACGAAGGGCTTCGCAAGGATCTTGGGCTGGAGGAGTCGCCGGCGGGGCGGAGCGGCCCGCCGGAGTGAGGAAGTGACGAAGATGGCAAAGATCGTGGAGGCGAATGCCGAGGCGCTGGACGTCGAGAGGATCCGCAAGGACTTCCCCATCCTGGAGCGGACCGCCCACGGCAAACCCCTGGTGTACTTGGATAGCGCCAACACCAGCCAGAAGCCCCGCCAGGTGATCGACGCTGTCACCGAGTACTACGAGCGCCACAACGCCAACCTGTACCGTGCGGTGTACGAGCTCGCCGAAGAGGCCACGGCCGCATTCGAAGAGGCCCGGGTCCGGCTGGCCCGCTTCATCGGCGCCCCCGATCCGTCCTGCATCGTGTTCAACCGCGGGACCACGGAGTCCGTCAATCTGGTGGCCCACGGGTTCGGCCGCAAGTTCGTCCGGGAGGGGGACGAGATCCTCGTTTCGGAGGTCGAGCACCACTCGAACATCGTTCCCTGGCAGTTCTGCGCCCAGGCCACGGGGGCGCGGCTTCGGTATATCCCGCTCGGAGACGACGGCACGCTGGACCTCACCGGTCTCGACACGCTCGTCACCGAGCGGACGAGGGTGGTGGCGGTCACGGGGCAGTCGAACGTAATCGGGACGCTGCCTCCCTTGGAGCTGCTCGCCGAGGCGGCGCACGCGGTGGGGGCGGTGATCCTGGTCGACGGGGCCCAGCTCGTCCCGCACAACCCGGTCGACGTGAGCCGGCTGAACGTGGACTTCCTCACGATCTCCGGACACAAGATGATGGGGCCAACCGCCTCGGGCGGTCTGTACGGGAAGCGGGAGCTGCTGGAACGGATGGATCCATTCCTCGGGGGCGGCGAGATGATCATGGAGGTCTATCCCGATCACTCCACGCTGAAGGATCCTCCCCACAAGTTCGAGGCCGGGACCATGAACATCGCCCAGGAGATCGGGCTGATCGCGGCCATCGACTACCTCGAGGCTCTCGGCCTGGACACAGTGCGCGAGCACGAGAAGCAGCTTTCTCGCTATGCGATCGAGCGGCTCACGGAGGCAGGGGCAAAGGTGTTTGGCCCCACCGACATGGACCTGCGGGGTGGAGCGGTGTCGTTCTGGTACAAGGACATCCATCCCCACGACCTGGCGCAGGTTCTCGATCAGGACGGCGTCTGCGTCCGTCCGGGTCATCATTGCGCTCAGATCCTGATGCGCCGGCTTGGCGTTCCAGCGACGACCCGGGCATCCTTTTACGTGTACAACACACCCGACGAGGTGGACGCCCTGGTGGCGGCCCTGGACAAGGCGAGGATCATCTTTGGCGCTTGAAGAGCTCTACAAGGAAGTCATCCTGGACCACTACAAGAGTCCCAGGAACAAGCGTGACGTCCCGGGCGCCGAGCTTTCGTGCTCGAAGAACAACCCGTTGTGCGGAGACGAGATCACGATCCACGCACACCTGACGGACGGGCGCGTCGCCGACGTGGCCTTCGAAGGCCGAGGCTGTTCGATCAGCCAGGCCAGCGCCTCCATGCTCACCGAGGCTGTCATGGGCAGGCCCGTTGAGCAGGCCGAGAAGCTCGCCGCCGAGTTCCGCAGCATGATGGAGGGGAAGCTCGAGCCGGACGAGGAGGAGTTCGGGGACCTCGTGGCGCTGAAAGGCGTGGTCAAGTACCCCGTGAGGATCAAGTGCGCCGTCCTGGCCTGGGACGTGCTCCAGGAGGCTCTCTCCGGCGCCAAGGTGTGAGCGGCATCGAGATCCGACCGGCCACGCCGGCCGATGTCGACATCGCCGCTTCCCTCATCATCATGACGCCGGGAGGCTTGCCGGACCTCGTGGGGAACCGCCGTGTGGCGCACAAAGTGGCGAGTGCAGCGTTCAGGGCTGCCAGAAGCGGGTTCGGCTTCGACCGGACGCTCGTCGCCGAAGTCGATGGATCGGTTGTCGGTCAGGTCATCCGGTTCTCGGGGGCCGACTGGAACAGGAAGACGCAGACGTACACGGGCCTCCTCATGGTCCGGGCCGCCGGCTGGCGGTTTGGGAGACGCGTGATCAGGGAGGGGATGAGGCACGCCAAGGTCACGCCGCCCGTATCCTCCGACAGCCTGTACGTGATCTCACTGGCCGTCATCCCGGAGCGCAGAAGCCAGGGGATCGGCTCCGCATTGCTCCGTCGGGTGGTCGGGGAGGCCCTCGATAGCCGCCTTCGGTCTGTGAGCCTGGACGTGGCCGCGCGGAACGATGGAGCCATCAGGTTCTACCAGCGTGAGGGATTCGTCACGATCGCCGAGGCCCATGCACCGCCGCGGCGAAGGTCCCCCGACGTCGCCTCCACCCGCATGGAACTGGCCCTGTAACGCTCTCTGGCGGCGGGGCTCGATCCCTGGTCCCGCTGGCATACTTGCCCCTCGTATGTTCCTTCGTGAGAACGAAGTGGGGACCCGGGTCGCCACGCACCTCGTGCCGGGGTGGCGAGTTCTCGACTACGGGTCGGGAACGGGCCTGGTCAGCCGGTGGCTGGCCGGTCGACGCGGTATCCAACCGGTCCTGGCCGACCTCATCGAGTATCGCAACAGGCGACAGGACCTTCCCTTCATCAGGCTGGACGACCCGTTCCACGTTCCGGCCCCGGACGGAGCCTACGACGCCGTGCTCCTGCTGTTCGCGCTGCACCACAACCCATACGAGGCTCAGGGCAAGGTTCTGGCCGAGGCAGCCAGGCTGGCCCGGCGGCGGCTCATCGTGATCGAGGACACCCCGTTCAATCGCGTGGACCTCGCGTTCAACGTGTTCTGGGACAAGATGCTGAATCTCCGGCACGCGGTTCCCACTCCTCTTGCATTCCGCGGTGTGCAGGAGTGGCTGGCGATGTTCATGGAGCATGATCTGAAGACCGTGCACGTCGAGTCGTACCGCCCGAAGTGGCCGACGCTGATGACGTATCACCACACCCTGTTCGTGCTCGAGCACGACGTGGACGGATAGCCTTGCGGCCACCATGCGAGTCGAGCTGACCGGTGACGCCTCGGCCTTCCACGCCCGAGGGTGGGGCGACCTGGTTGCTGCCGATCCCGAGGGGACGTTCTTCCACACCCCCGCCTACCTGAAGCTGTGGTGGGAGGAGTTCGGCAGAGGCACGCCTCTTCTGGCGTTCGTGATCGATGCGGAGGGAAGGATGGTGGCGGCCTGTCCCTTCGAGGTGGTGGACGGAAGCTTGCGGTTCATGGGGGGATTCGACGTGACGGACTACATGGGACCGGTATCGCTGCCCGGCCTGGAGGAAGTCGCGGCGAATGAGCTGATGCGGGCACTCGCCTTCGAGGTCCGGTGGGAGCAGGCAGACCTGCGGGGGCTGCCGATCGACGGGCGGTGGCTGCCGACGCTCGAGGCCGCAGCCGCTCCACGTGGATTTCGTGTAGAGAGGGGGTTCGACGGGGTGGCGCCCCTGATCGAGCTTCCGCCCAAGTTCGATGAGTATCTCGGAGGATTGCCCGCGAAGCTCCGCCACGAGATCAGGCGGAAGGAGCGTCGCCTCATCGAGGAGACCGGTCCTTACAGGATCACCCTGTCGACCCCGGAGTCTTTGGAGGCGGATCTCGACCGGTTCGTCGAGCTGCACAAGTCGAGTCCGGGCCCGAAGGGCAGGTTCATGCACGCAGGGATGGAGATCTTCTTTCGGCGGCTGGCAGAGTCCTTCCTCGCCTCGCACCATTTCCACCTGGCCTTCATCGAGGTGCAGGGGAGGAAAGCCGCTGCCGCCATCGGATTCACGTTCCGGAATTCGTTCTTCCTGTACAACTCGGCCTTCGATCGGGAGTTCAGCCGGCTGAGTCCGGGGATGGTGCTCGTCGCGGACCTCATCCGGCGGGCCATCGGGGTTGGAGAGCGTCGTTTCGACATGCTGAAGGGAGACCTGGAGTACAAGTACCGGTTCGGAGCGGCGCCCCGTGAGATCGGGAAACTGGTTCTGACCCGAGGGTGAAGCTATCCCTGCCGAACGGTTCCCCTGGCCACCACACGTCCTTCCGAGGTCGTCAAGACGATCCGGTGGAACTTTGACAGGTCCGAGGACGTGGTGAATCCCGTCCAGGCGTCTCCGTTCTCGTCGAATTTCAACGGGAACGGGATCCTGATCGAGCGACCACCAGCCGTTTCCAGCGAGACCGTGACCCGCTCGGGGAACCCCGGCGCCCGGGCCAGGACCAGGACCCAGCTCTGTTCGCCCTGCTCCGCGTCGTAGACGATGGCCGAGCCTTCCAGCGTGACCGAACGGGCGGGCTGGAGCTTGGCCACGCGGACATCCTTTCCGCCCAGAGCGTGGAGGAACTCCCGGTAGTGGAGGGCATCCTCGCGGAATCCTCGGGCATTTGTCTGGGCTACCGCGGCCACGGTCACCGCCGCGATCACGATGACCGCAGCCACCATCGCCGGCCATCGCGACATCAGGCTTGGGACGAGACGCCGAGGCTGAGGCGTGTCGGACCACTCCTCGGTGAGGACGGCCATGACCCGGTCCCTCAGCTCGGGGGGCGGCTCTGTCTCGTGCGCAGAGCTAGCGAACAGGGCCACGCCTTCGTCCAGAGTGGCCGCCTCCGACCGGCACCCCGCGCAGCCCCGGAGATGCCGCCTGACGACCGCCGCTTCGGTCTCGGGGAGCGTGCCCAGTGCGTAGTCGGGGAGCTGGGCCCGAACGTCCTCACAGGTCATGCTGGAACTCCAGAGCTTCCCTCAGCTTCATGAGGGCCGTGCGGATCCGGGTCTTGGCCGTTCCCACGGGGATCCCTTCGAGCTCGGCGACCTCGGTGCTGCTCTTGCCGCCGAAATAGGCAAGCTCGAGGGCCGCCCGCTGCCCTGGAGAGAGGGACTCCATGGCTCGGCGGGCGCGGTCGGCGAGGTCCCGACTCTCGGCCCGTTCCTCCGGGCCTGGCTCGGCCGCAACCTCGGGGGTCTCCTGCGATGCCAGGACCCTGGTCTCGAGCACTTTCCGCCGGATCAGGTCGACCGCCAGGCTTCGAGCGATCAGGAGGACCCATGTGTCCACAGATCCCCGGGACGGGTCGTAGCCATGAGCGTTCCGCCACACCTTGACGAACGTGTCCTGCACCAGATCCTCCGCGTGAGCAGCGTTGCCGAGCATCACCATTCCGAGCCCGTAGATGCGTGGGGCGAACCGGGCATAGAGCTCGTCGGCCGCCCGAGGATCACGTCGGACGAATGCCCGCATGAGGTCCGCTCCCGGTGCCGGTTTCGCGTCGCGGCGATTCCGCATCGATCGCAGCCTACCCCCCACAGGAAGTAGTACGGGCGAGACCGTGGAACGGTTGGCTTCCCGTTGGCCTATCGCTTCGCTACTTGAGGCCAAGTTGGCCTACCGCTTCGCTACCTGAGGCCAAGTTGGCCTACCGCTTCGCTACTTGAGGCCGAGTTCGCCTACGTCTTCCCGATGAACCCGATCCTTCGGATCGTCTTCATCGCCAGGGCGAGCGAAGCAGCCTGATCCGCTCCGCTTCGCTCCGCGGGGCTGCTTCCCCCCTGGACGCCCCTCAGGCGAAGGCCCGGAGGTGTTGCAGGACGGTCTCGGCCAGAGCGTCGTCGCCGCCCGTCTGGAGGATCCCTTCGGCCAGGTAATACTCCGCGGGAACCCGACGCCCTGCGACGAGGGCGAACGCATAGGCCCGGCCCGTGATCACCGCGTCCGGAGTCTTTCCCGGAGGGGGAGTCTCCCTGGGAGCCAGGCCCCGGTGCCAGTGGCCTCCCCCCACGGCTTCCAGCTCGACCTCGATGCTCCTGCCCGGAAAGGACAGGCCGGCCAGCGACAGCGCGTACGGGATGGTTCGGACGGCCAGGTCGTTCACGCAATAGATCGGGGGATGTTCCAGGCGCGGCGGATTGCCTCCTCCGGCCAGGATGTCTTCGCCGTGGAGCCACCACTCCATGACTCTGGACTGGATCAGATAGCTCACGCCGATGGGCCCGGCCATCCATTGGACCTTCAAGGTGGTCCAGTCCTCGGGCGAGATCTTGGAGGCTCTGGCCAGGAACAGATCGGCGGCTCGGCCCCAATCGGTCACCACCTGTCTGAAGGGGAGATCGGCCCGGCGGCGGACGGAGAACTCGTTGAAGCCGTCCAGCGTGGCCGGCTCGTCCTCCAGGCCCTTCACGTACTCTTCGAACTCAGCGGGGACCTCTCCGCCGATGACGGCGGCGGCGGCAACTTCGCCGGATGCCAGATGGGCCACGATGTCCCTGTTCCGCCAGCCAGGGCTGGGGCTCTCCCGATCCCATGCCTCCGGCGGCGTGTACTGGATCGTGCGTCCGAGTGCTCCCCGCTCGGCTCTCGCGGTGGCCAGAAGCCATTGCCTGTCGAGCGTCATCAGGCGCGGATTGTACCCTCTAGCCCGTGCGCGTCCTGGTCGCTCCGGACAAGTTCAAGGGCACCCTGACGGCCGCTGAAGCGGCCGAGGCCATTGCGCGAGGTTGGGAGCGCGGCGATCCCGCGGCCGAAGTCGACGCCGTACCGATGGCGGACGGCGGCGAGGGCACCCTCGACGCGCTGGTCGCGGCACTCGGAGGGGAGCGGTTCACCCAAGCGGTCTCAGGGCCGCTCGACGACCCCGTCAGAGCGGAGTTTGCCGTGGTTCCGACCGAGGCGGGGGATCTCGGCGTCGTGGAGATGGCCCGAGCCTCCGGGCTCGCGTTGATCTCAGAGGCCCGTCGCGATCCGAAGCGGACCACCACCAGAGGAACCGGCGAGCTGATCCTGGCAGCGTGTCGCAAGGGAGTTGAGCGAGTCCTGGTCTGTATCGGTGGGAGCGCGACGAACGACGGGGGAGCGGGAATGGCGCAAGCTGTCGGGGTGCGCCTTCTGGACGGGCGGGGGCTCGACCTCGGCTCGGGAGGGGCGGCCCTGCTGGATCTGGCCACCATCGACATGAGGACCCTCGACCCGTCTGTGGGAGCCGCCGGCTTCGTCGTGGCGACGGACGTCGACAACCCGTTGGTGGGGCCCCACGGCGCTTCGTCCGTCTACGGGCCCCAGAAGGGCGCCACACCGGAGGACGTCGCCCTACTCGACAGGGCCCTAGGCCATCTCGCCGCGGTGATCCACCGTGACCTCGGGCTGGACATCCGGAACGTTCCCGGGGCGGGCGCGGCGGGCGGCCTGGGGGGAGGGCTGATGGCCTTCCTGGGGGGGCGGCTCCGCCCGGGCGTGGACGTGGTGATAGAGGCGGTGCGGCTGCGCGATCGCATGGAGAAAGCCGATCTCGTGGTGACCGGCGAGGGGATGTTCGACGAGCAGTCGCTCCACGGCAAGGCTCCGGCCGGAGTCCTCAGGGTTGCCGAGGAGTTCCGGCTCCGGGCGGTGGTGCTGTGTGGTCAGAAGCGAGCCGATCTCCCAGGGACTCGAGTCTTCTCCCTGGCCGACCGGTTCGGCCTGGAGCCGGCCATGGAACGTACGCGGATGGTCTTGGAGGATCTTGCGGCCGAGGTGGCTTCCCAGATGCGCGCCGGAAGTCCAGATGTCTAGCGCCATCCAGCGATTCGAAGACGCGGCTACGGCTGCGGGGCTGTCGCTGGAGATCAGGAGGTTCCCCCAGGGGACCAAGACTGCTGCAGACGCTGCGCGGGCCATCGGCTGCCAGATCGGGCAGATCGTGAAGTCGCTCGTGTTCATGGCCAGGGGCAGGCCGTTCCTGGCGCTCACCTCCGGTTCCAATCGAGCCGACCAGGCGCGCCTGGCGACCCTGCTCGGCTGTGACGAAGTCCGCCGGGCCCGCCCGGACGAGGCCCGAGTGGCCACCGGGTACGCCATCGGCGGGACGCCACCCTTCGGCCACTCGCGCCGCCTGATGGCCCTGGTCGACCGTGATCTGTTGTCGCACGAGGTGCTCTGGGCCGCCGCGGGGACCCCCGATTCCGTGTTCCCGATCACCCCGGACGAGCTCCTCCGCACGACGGGCGGGCAGGTCGCCGACTTCAAGGACCAGGGCTGACCCGGATCAGCCTCGGAAGCAGGACGTCGTGGGAAGGAAGGCCCGGCGGGTATACTTGGCGGAGACAATTCGCGTCAGGAAAGGGTTCGATGATCTCCCTTACTGAGATGGCCGCAAGCAAGGTGAAGCAGCTCCTGGAGCAGGAGGGCCGGGCGGATATCGCCCTTCGGGTCGCGGTACAGCCTGGCGGGTGCTCCGGCTTGAGGTACGCGATGTACCTGGATGACGAGCTCGGGGACGGCGACGTGGCCGAGGAGCAGTTCGGCGTCAGGCTCGTGGTGGACCGGATGAGCATGCCCTATCTGAAGGAAGCCAGGATCGACTTCGTCGACACCTTGGATCAGTCGGGATTCACCATCGACAACCCGCTGGCCCAGGGCGGCTGCGCCTGCGGCCACTCCTTCCACTAGCTGCTCGCTGCTCTTCCTGTCCGGCCTCCTGGCAGCCCCGGAGCACCAGGGCGGAAGCGGTACAGTTAAGGGGCAGCAAGAGGCGAGGTCCGAGCAAGCAGCCCAAGGAGTTCCATGGCCCCGAAGAGCGTCGTCGGATTAGAGCGCGTCGTCGTGCGGTTTGCCGGCGACTCCGGCGACGGGATGCAGCTGACCGGCGACCGATTCACCAATGCCACAGCCATAGTGGGCAACGACCTGGCCACGCTGCCCGACTTCCCGGCCGAGATCCGGGCGCCGGCCGGCACTCTGGCCGGGGTCTCCGCGTTCCAGATCCACTTCGCCAGCCGGGAGATCGTGACGCCCGGGGACGCGCCCAACGTGCTGGTGGCGATGAATCCGGCGGCCCTCAAGGCGAACATCCGGGACCTGGAGAAGGGCGGGGCGATCATCGCCAACGAGGACGCCTTCGTCGACAGAAACCTGGAGAAGGCGAACTACACGTCCGACCCCCTTTCTGATGGCTCCCTGGACGGATACCAGATCTACAAGGTCCCCATGACGTCGATCACCCTGCGGGCAACCGAAGGGATCGGCATCTCCAAGAAGGAGGCCGAGCGGGCCAAGAACATGTTCGCCCTCGGTCTGGTCTCCTGGATGTACAGCAGACCGACCGAGGTCACCACCGACTGGCTCGAGAAGAAGTTCAAGAACAAGCCGGAGATCCTGAAGGCGAACCTGGCTGCCTTCCGAGCCGGATTCAACTTCGGGGAGACCACCGAGCTGTTCGCCCACACGTACGAGGTCAAGCCGGCGCCGGCGGCGCCTGGGATCTACAAGAATGTCAACGGGACCACGGCTCTTGCATGGGGACTGATCGCGGCCAGCGTGAAGAGCGGGCTACCGATCTTCTACGCGAGCTACCCGATCACGCCGGCCTCCGAGCTCCTGCATGAGCTCTCTCGCCACAAGAACTTCGGAGTCCGAACTTTGCAGTCCGAGGACGAGATCGCCGCGGCTGGCGCCGCCCTCGGGGCGTCGTTCGGAGGCCACCTCGGGGTCACCGGGACCAGCGGGCCCGGCCTGGACCTGAAGCAGGAGACCATCGGCCTGGCGGTGACGCTGGAGCTGCCCATGATCATCGTGGACGTGCAGCGGGCCGGTCCTTCCACGGGAATGCCCACCAAGACTGAGGCCGCGGACCTGCTCG